>NZ_RZRW01000071.1:0-15596 GCF_003998745.1 Mesorhizobium sp. M7A.F.Ca.US.014.04.1.1
CTGGGAGCGTCGGCCACCCTTCCATGAAGAGAGCCCCTCAAGTGGTCGCCTGGGCCGGCAGCGTCGCGATTGTGGGCCTGGTCAGAACTTGTAGCTCAAATTGATCCCGACCGTATTCAGCTTCACGTTCTGATCGCGATCGTTAAAGGGTTCTGCCACCTCGTAGTGCTCGGAGCCGAAATCATAGTAGCGATACTGCGCGCCGACGACGAACTTGTCGGTCAGCGCGTAGTCGACGCCGGCACCCACGGTCCAGCCGACATTCGTGCGCGTGCTGTCGAACGCCGGACCCGCGACTTGCGATGTTTCGATGCCGGCAAAGGCGACGCCGCCAATGCCGTAGACCAGCAGGCGGTCCATGGCGTAACCCGCCTTGGCGTTGACCGACCCGAACCACTTGATGTCGGTGCCGAATGTGCTTCCCAGCGCCGATACCGTCGTGCCGCCGACCGAGGAATAGTTGAGGTCCGCCTCGGCGCCGAGCACCGCCTGGTCGAATTGCCACAGGCCGGCGACGTGGCCGCCGACAAAACCGCCGTCAATGTCGGGCGCGATGGAAAATGGCGCACCTTCTGTCACCGATACATCGGATTGGCCCCAGCCATAGCCGGCCTGCAGACCAGCGTAATAGCCCGTCCAGTCGAATCCGGGCGCGGTCATCGGCACGTCGACCGCCGGGTCGGCTGCAAAAGCCGGCACGGCCAGAACGGCAAGGAAACCGGCACTAGCGACCATCAATCGACGCATCGAACTCCCCGAAATGACGGTTCAGAAAGATCCTCGTCAGAAGGATAACCGCATTCGCCGCAATCGCAATCCCCCTGTCGCCGTACAGAATCCTCTATTTGGCATCGATGAAGTCCAGCACAGCCTGGCTATATTCATCCGGCGCTTGCAGCATGGCGAAATGACTGGCGTTGGGCAGGATGATCAGCTTCGCACCTGGGATGGCGGAGGCGATATAGTCGGTGTGTTCGCGCTTGATCGCCTCATCGTGGTCGCCGGCAACGATCGCCGTCGGCGTGGTTATCTCGGCAAGCTGTTCCTTGCTCCACGCCGGCTCGCTCTCCCACATGTGGCTCATCTGCGCCACGAAGGCGTCATACTGGTCCGGTGTTTTCGACATCTTCTTGTAGTCGCGGCCGGAGCGGTCGATGTAGGCGGCAAAGGTCTTGTTGGTCATCACGCCCGGATCAAGGCCGTCGGTGGTTACGTTGGCGGCTTGCGCGAACAGCCTTGTCAGCCGCTCCGGATGATGCAGTGCGATGTCGATACCGATGATGCCGCCATCGCTCCAGCCGACAAGCGCGGTCTTGTCGATCTTCAGGTGGTCGAGCAGCGCCAGATAGTCCGATGCCATCAAGTCGTAGCCATAGGGCTGCTCGGTGCGGGTGGAGCGGCCGTGGCCACGGCTGTCGGCGACGATTACCTTGTGCGTCTTGGAAAGCGTGGCCACCTGGCTGGCCCAGATGTCGCCGTGGCCGAGGCCGCCATGGATGAGCAGCACCGGATCGCCCGCGCCGAAAACGGCGTAGTACATCTGGATGCCGTTCACCGGCGCGTATCCGCTCTGATCGGGTTTGGGCATGGCCGCTGGTTCCGGCAAGGTCTGCCAACGCTCCTCGGCCACGGCAGAAGTGGTCGACGCTGCGAACAAGATAACGATGGCGAACGCTTTCCAAAAACGGGTCATGTCTTCCCTCATATGGTTCGGTTCGCGGTCAGCATCGCCTTCCAGCCGGATTAGTCAACAAGCTCGCCCTGACGCGGTATGTCGGACCGACGGCTCTGGCGGCGCCCGCCGACATTTGCGAGACTGGCGGCAACCGAGGAATCGCCAATGACGAAAGCAACGCCCGCAAACCCCAGACCGACACATCTGGTCGATGTCGCCGTGGGGCGCAAACCCGCTGACCTGGTCGTGCGCAACGGCCGCTGGGTGAACGTTCATTCGGGCGAGATCATCGCCGGCACCGACATCGCCATTGCCGGCGGGCGCTTTGCCTATTGCGGGCCCAATGCCAGCCATGCAATCGGCCAGGGCACCAAGGTGGTCGATGCCGGCGGGCGTTATCTGGTGCCCGGCCTCTGCGACGCGCATATGCATGTCGAGAGCGGCATGGTGACGGTGACCGAGTTCTGCCGGGCCGTCATTCCGCACGGCACCACCTCGATGTTCATCGACCCGCACGAGATCGCCAATGTTCTGGGTCTGCCCGGCGTGCGGCTGATGCATGACGAAGCGGTCGCCATGCCCATCAACGTGCATGTCCAGATGCCGTCCTGCGTGCCTTCGGCGCCGGGGCTGGAACATGCCGGCGCCGAGCTGACGGTCGCCGATGTCGCGGAAGCGATGACCTGGGAGAACATTATCGGCCTGGGCGAAGTGATGAATTTCCCCGGCGTCGTCGCCAATGATCCGGTCATGTCGGGCGAGATCGCGGCGACGGTCAAGGCGGGCAAGACGGTCGGCGGCCACTATGCCTCGCGCGATCTCGGCCTGCCGTTCCACGGCTACGTCGCCGGCGGCCCCGAGGACGACCATGAGGGCACGCGCGCCGAGGACGCTATCGCCCGCGTGCGCCAGGGCATGAAGGCGATGCTGCGGCTGGGCTCGGCCTGGTACGACGTCGCCTCGCAGATCAAGGCGGTGACGGAGGGCGGAATCGACCCGCGCAACTTCATCCTGTGCACCGACGACAGCCATTCCGGCACGCTGGTCCAAGAGGGCCATATGGACCGCGTGGTGCGCCACGCCATCCAACAGGGATTGAAGCCGGTGACGGCGATCCAGATGGCGACGCTCAATACCGCCCAGCATTTCAAACTGGAGCGCGAGATCGGCTCGATCGCGCCGGGCCGGCTGGCCGACCTGCTGATCGTCTCGGATCTCGCCGCAATGACCATCGACGAGGTCTATGCACGCGGCGTCAGGGTGGCCAAGGGCGGCAAGCTCGAAATCGACATTCCGGCCTATGATTACCCCCGGACGGCGAAGAACACCGTCAAGCTCGGCAAGAAGTTGAAGGGCGACGACTTCGATATCGCCGCCCCCAAGGGCGCCAACGAGGTTCGGGTGCGTGTCATCGGCGTCATCGAGAACCAGGCGCCGACGCGCGCGCTGGAGGCCGATCTGCCGGTCGAGGACGGGCTGGTCGCAATGGACCGCCGCAACGACATCTGCCAGATCGCGCTGGTCGAGCGTCACAGGGGCACGGGCGGCGTCAGCAACGCCTTCGTTTCGGGCTTCGGCTATATGGGCGACTGCGCCATGGCGTCCAGCGTGGCGCATGACGCCCACCACATCATCTGCGTCGGCACCAACAAGCAGGACATGGCGCTGGCGGTAAACCGTCTGGGCGCGGTCGGTGGCGGCGTCGTGCTGTTCTCCAAGGGCAAGGAACTGGCGCTGGTCGAAATGCCGATCGCAGGCCTGATGTCGGACGAACGGGCGGAAATCGTCGCCGCCAAGGCCGAGAAGCTCACCGAGGCGATGCGCAAGATGGGCTGTTCATTGAACAACGCCTACATGCAGCACTCGCTGCTGGCGCTGGTCGTCATTCCGGAGCTCAGGATCTCCGATGTCGGCCTGATCGATGTGACGACATTCCAGAAGGTCGATCTGTTCGTCTAGGATTGTTGATATTCAGGCCATGCCGACCTGTAAGTAGCGATTTTCTGCGCTTCCGGTGCTCACGTACTTAAGTACGCTCCGCTCCGGTTCTCGAAAACCACCACTTTCGGCTCGGCCTGACCCGAATCTCAACAATCCTAGGGCCAATGCCGCCCGCTGGCTCACCCGCCGGTGGCGATGGTCAGCACCTTGAACGGCGTGGTGATGACGATCTCGGCGACCGAGCCGACGGCCTTGCCGAGGCCCTGGCCGAGATTGTTGAGCTGTGTCGGGTCGGGTTCGTCCGAGGCGAGGCCCGCCGGCGCCCGCAGCCGGTCGCCGAGCAGTTGCACCAGCATCGGGTTGTCGGCGAATTTGGCGTGGTTGAGGCGGTCGCCGCCCTTGGCCTGGGAAAGATCGACCACCGACACGCCATAGCTGGCGAGGTCTGCAGCGTTGCCGTAGTCGCCGACGCGCGGCTTGTCGCCCGAGATCAGGGACGAGAGCTTGAGAGCCCGGTCATCCGCAGAGAGCAGGATGGCGAACGGCTTGTCGGGTTTGCCGTAGCGGATCATCTGCTTCTTGAAGACGTCGACATCGATGTCGGGCGAGGCCAGGATGACGTAGCCCAGTTTGCCGCCGAGATCCCGGTCGCCGGTGATGGCAAGCTGGCGCAGCGTCTCCATGGTCACCCAGGTTCCCATCGAATGGGCGATGATGTCGATGCTCTTGACCTTTGTCTTGGCCAGCATCCTGAGCGTCGCCTCGAGGTCGTCGCGCGCTGCGTTGGCGCTTTCCTTGTCGTAGATGTAACCCGTGGTCTTGCCGCTCGAAGCCCAGGAGAACAGCACCGGGGTGCCGGGATATTTGGTGTCGTGGGCGATCTGCGTCAGCCGGTAGATGCCGTCGTCAAAACCGTTGTTGAAGCCGTGCACGAAAACCAGCGCACGGTCGCCGCGCATGGAAATGTCGGCGCCGACCGCTTTGGCGAACTGGGGCGCGCCTTCATAGAAAGTGACGTCCTTGGCGGTAAAATCCTTGGCAGGATTGCTGTTTGCCGATCCCTTGGCCCGCTCGATGGCGCCGACCTGATGGCTTTTGGGAACGGTGACGTCGACACGGGCAAAGCTGGTGGTCAGCGAGCGATCGCCGTCGTAAACCTGTCGCGGCTCTTTTGTTGCCCTCTGGCGGGTGGTGGCGACGAAGATTTCATGCGTGGCCGCGATGTCGGATGCGGGCACCGAGACCGTCGTCCTGTTGAGCAGGTCGTGCGTTTTCCCGCCAGCGCAGCCGGTGACAGCGAGCGCCGATGCAACGACGAGGTAGCTCTTCGAACGCACGGTCACACGCAGGCTCCCGCAAAAGGGGACGTCAAACGCGTGACGTCGCTGGCTATTCCGATAAGGCCAGAGACCGGCGCGGTCCAGTTCAAAGTGAATCCATACGTCCGCGATGCCGGGCAGGCATCGCCGCGAGACCGCACCTATTGGCCAAGCAGGCTGATGCGGTCGGTGACATCACGGTCGCTGGCAAAGCCGTCATCCTCGCGCAGCCGCTGGCCGATCATCTTCACCAGCGTCGGATTGTCGGCGAATTTCGTATGGTTGAAGCTGTCCGATCCCTTGACCTTGGACAGGTCGACGACCGTCACGCCATAGGAGGCAAGATCGGCGGCATCCTTGTAGTCGCCGACACGCGGCCGTGAACCGGCGATCAGGCCGGAGAGCCGCAGCGCACGGTCGTCGTCCGATAACAGCAGGATGAACGGCTTGTCGGGCTTGCCATAGCGCCGCATCTGGCTCTTGAACACGTCGACATCGATGTCGGGCGAGGCCAGCACCACGTCGCCGAGCTTGCCGCCGAGATCGCGATCGCCGGTGATGGCCATCTGGCGCAGCGTTTCCATGGTGACCCAGGTTCCGAGCGAATGTGCGACGATGTCGATGCGCCGCGCGCCGGACTGCTCCAGCATCCTGAGCGTCACCTCCAACTGGTCGCGGGCAGCGCTGGCGCTTTCCTTGTCGTAGACATAGTCGGTGGTCCTGGCGCCCGATGCCCAGGAAAACAGCACTGGCGTGCCGGGATAGCCGGAATCATGGACGATCTGGGTCAGGCGATAGACGGCGGCATCGAAGCCGGTGTTGTAGCCATGCACGAAGACCATGACGCGGCCGCCGCGCGCCGCGATGTCGGCGTTGAGCGCGCTGGAGAATTTCGGCTGCGTGTCGTAGCCGACGACCTCGGAAGCCATGAAATACTTGGCCGGGTCGTCCGACTTGCCGCGCGAGCGGCGCTCGATCTGGCCGGTCTTGTGAAGCCCCGGAACGGTGACGTTGACGCGGGCATAGTTCAGCGTCGCCGACCGTTCGCCGTCGAAAACCTTGTTGGGATCGTCGGATTTCTTGCGCGTCGTGGCGATGAAGATCGAGTGGTTGCCGGCGATCTCCGTCACCGGCGCGGACACCATGGCGCTGCCAAGCAATTCCTGTGTTTGCTGGCCGGCGCAGCCGGCGACGAACAAGGCCAGGACAACGGTAAAAATCTTCTTCAAAGGCACGCCTGAATTTCCAACTCCGGCCGAAAGGCCTGTCTATCCTCACGATACCTCCCGGACAGGCAGAGTGCGGCAGAACTAAGTCCTGTCGAGTCGAAATGTGATCGGCGCCCCGCTGCGGCCATCGCAGTGTTGCGCGAAAGCCAAAATGGCGGGAAACGCCTGCGTGATGTGCGCAATGAGCGGCGTCGCCGCTGGCCCTCCAATCCCCGCGGAGATAGCGATTTCATACCGCCCGATGCGAGGGGGCATGAGAATGCACCCGCAAGTAGCTGAAAATATTTCGCAGAATTTCCGCCCGGAAGGACGTAAATGATGGACGATGGCGCTGGGGAGCCGGATATGTGATAGGCGGGCTCGCGCCGCACCTGGTCATGGCGCTCAACAACCGAACGTTCGCGACCCGATTAATGATAGAGATCCGCGGACAGCATGCAACGCAAGGTGATTTTCCCCAGGGGTGGTTTCCGATGAACAGTTTCTCTTCCCGCGTTGCTGCCGCTGCCGCCGCGATCCGCCAGATCTTCCCTGAAACGCCGCTACAGGAAAACGACTATCTGTCGAAAAAGACCGGTGCGCGGGTGCTGTTGAAGCGCGAGGATCTGTCGCCGGTCCGCTCCTACAAGATCCGCGGCGCCTTCAATTTCTTCCGCAAGACACTGGCGGCCGGCAACGAGGCCGAACTGTTCGTCTGCGCGTCCGCCGGCAACCACGCGCAGGGCTTTGCTTTCGTCTGCCGCCATTTCGGCAGGCGAGGCGTCGTGTTCATGCCGGTGACGACGCCGCAGCAGAAGATCGACAAGACCAGGCTGTTCGGCGGCGATTTCATCGAGATCAGACTGGTCGGCGATTTCTTCGACGATTGCTATCGCGCTGCCCTGGAATTCACCGACAGTTCCGGCGCCCATATGGTGCCGCCTTTCGATCACAAGGACATCATCGAGGGCCAGGCAACCGTCGCCTACGAGATCGCGGACCAGATGCCGGGCGCCCGCATGCCCGATATCGTCATGCTGCCGGTCGGCGGTGGCGGACTTGCCGCGGGCGTCACCCACTATTTCGCCGATCAGGGCAGGGAAGCACACTTCGTCTTCTGCGAACCGGCAGGCGCGCCGAGCCTGCGCGAGAGCCTCGCAGCGGGGAAACGGCTCAAGCTCGCCAAGGTCGACAATTTCGTCGATGGCGCCGCGGTGGCCGAGATCGGCCGCGAGCCGTTGCGTCATCTCAAGGATTTTCCGGCCGACACGGTGCGGCTGATCCCGGAAAACAGGCTCTGCGCCACCATGATCGAGATGCTCAACGTCGAAGGCGTCGTGCTGGAGCCGGCCGGCGCGCTGGCGATCGATGCGCTCAAGGATTTCTCCAAGAAGGAGATCAGGGGCAAGACGATCGTTGCCGTGGTTTCGGGCGGCAATTTCGATTTCGAGCGGCTGCCGGACGTCAAGGAACGGGCGTTGCGCTTCGAGGGTCTGAAGAAATACTTCATCATCCGTTTTCCGCAGCGGCCGGGCGCGCTGCGCGATTTCCTCGAACTGCTCGGACCCGACGACGACATCGCCCGTTTCGAATATCTGAAGAAATCGGCGCGCAATTTTGGTTCGGTGCTGATCGGCATCGAAACCAGGGACCGTCGCAATTTCGATCTGCTCAAGGCGAAGTTCGAGGCCGAGGGCGTTCAGTATCAGGACATCACCGACAACGAGACACTGGCCGGGTTCATCATATGAGCGATCGAATGGTTGATCCGGGAAAAATCTTCGTCGCGCTGTTTTCCGGCATCAATGTCGGCGGCAACCGCATCGTCAAGATGGCGGAGCTGCGGTCGTTCTTCGAGGGCCTCGGCTTTTCCGACGTCGCCACCTACGTGCAGAGCGGCAATGCCGTGTTCCGGGCGAAGAAAGGCGACGCGGCGGCACTGGCGAACCTGCTCGAAGCAGCCTTCGAGACGAAATGGGGGTTCCATTCGCGCATCATGGTGCGCGATCTCTCCTGGTTCGAGAAGCTGGTGCGCGAAAATCCCTATCCGGAAATTGCCGCGGACCACACGAAGCTGCACGCCTATGTGCTGGAACGCGAGCCGACCGCCGATGAGGTGGCGCGGCTGACCGAAAAGTGCACCGGCCCCGAACGCTTCGAGATCAAGGGCGATGTGCTCTACCTCAGCGCACCGAATGGGCTGGGCAAATCGGTGTTTGCCGGGCTGATCCCGCGCACGCTGAAAGTGCCGGGTACCGCGCGCAATTGGCGCTCGGTGCAGGCGCTGCTGGAGATGGCCGCACACGCCGGTGAGAAGTAGTTGGCTGGCTAGGCGGAAGTTGGTTTCCAGTCGAAGGTCAGTTCTTCGCGGAAAGCAAAGCGCTTGATGTGATCGGCGACAACGCTTTCCAGGCGCTCGATCGATCCTGCTTCGTCAGTCGACACCGTGACATGCAGCGCTGCGGCATCGGCAGCCATGACGGTACGGCCCATTGAGAGATCGATGGTGCCATGGGTGGGATCGAACTCGACCGGGAATTTGTGTGCCCAGTGCTTGCACAACTGCTGCAGGTAGCGGCTGGCATGTTCGGTGGCGACGTCGGCATGGCTGGTCGGCATGAATTCTCCTGGGCAAGCGCCCTTTTGCATGGCTGGGCGCCGGCCAAGCCTGGCGCCTCAGCCAGACAGATAGGCGCCGCCCCTGAAAAACCAAACGGTAGCGGGGCCGTCAGCCTGGCATTGTCCGCTCAAGACAGCGTGATCGGCTACCAGCTTCCGGTGTTCGCCATCGAAGCCCAAGGCTCGGCCTTGGCCTTGGCCGGGCCTTTCTGCAAAAGCTCGATCGAGATGCCGTCCGGCGACTTGACGAAAGCCATGTTGCCGTCGCGCGGCGGCCGGTTGATGATGACGCCATTGTCCATCAGATGCTGGCAGGTGGCGTAGATGTCGTCGACCTCATAAGCGAGGTGGCCGAAATTGCGCCCGCCCTTGTAGTCTTCGGGATCCCAATTGTAGGTCAGTTCGACCAGCGGTGCCTTTTCATTGATGCCGCTCTCCTCGTCTTCCGGTGCGGCGAGGAAGATCAGCGTGAAGCGGCCCTGCTCGTTTTCGTAGCGGCGCACTTCCTTGAGGCCGAGCTTATTGCAGTAGAAGTCGAGCGAGGCATCGACGTCGGCGACGCGGATCATAGTGTGCAGATAGCGCATGTGATTTCCTCGATAAATTGCGTTGCGGCGCAACATAGGGTCGGCCCTGTCAAAGGGCAATCGTGCGGCGGTGCGCAATGCCGGCAAAGAACAAATCCGGTATTGCCCCAATGAACCGTGAAAAAAGGCACGGCAGGTCTTGCACACACCGGAAGCCGCAGTGTTAATCTGTTGGCAAGAATCAGTTGCGGTGTTCTTGAAAAGAGGGGGCATTCTTATGGGGGAAAAGGCCTCTTTCATGGGGCGGGACGGAACCCTTGGCGACGCCTTGCAGCGTGACGAAGGCGGCGACGCTTCTGATCTGCTCGAAGTAGCCGGCGCCATCAAGTGGTTCGATGTGGCCAAGGGTTATGGTTTCATCCTCCCGGATGACGGCATCTCGGGCGACATCCTCCTTCATGTGACATGTCTTCGAAGAGACGGCTTTCAGACGGCGCTGGAAGGCGCACGCGTGGTCTGCCTCGTCAAGCATGGCGAGCGCGGATTGCAGGCCTTCCGTGTGCTCTCCATGGATGTCACCACCGCGGTCCACCCGGCCGAGATGCAGGAGCAGCGCACCCATGTCGCGGTGACGCCGGAGAGCGGTCTCGAACGCGCCTTGGTAAAATGGTTCAACCGCACCAAGGGGTTTGGTTTTCTCACCCGCGGCGAGGGTACCGAGGACATCTTTGTCCATATGGAGACCTTGCGCCGTTACGGTATCACCGAGCTTCGGCCCGGACAGGTCGTGCTGGTTCGTTTCGGGCGCGGCGACAAAGGCCTTATGGCCGCCGAAATTCACCCCGATATGGGGACCTTGCCGGTCTCGCACTAGGGCGTTTCCGGCCGAGGATCTCGAATGGCTTACAGGAACTGGCTGACCGCGGGCGCGATGTGCGCGATTGCCTTCGTCGCCGCCGCCGGTGGTTACTTCTATTCCGAAAAGCCAACCTCGGCGGACAGCCGGGCAATGATCCTTCCGGCCGATCCGGCGCCATTGGTCGTGGTGACGAAAGGCGGTGATCGCTCTTTCTCCATCGAAGTCGCCGACACCGCCGCGGAGCGCGAGGCTGGCTTGATGTATCGCCAGGACATGGCGGACAACCACGGCATGCTGTTTGTCTTCGAGGTCCAGCAGCAGGTTGGCTTCTGGATGCACAACACCCCGATGCCGCTTGATCTGATTTTTGTCGGCCAGGACGGCAAGATCCGGGCGGTCAAGCACGGCGAGCCGCAATCAGACGCCGTCATTTCGCCTGGTGTACCGGTGCGCTTCGTGCTTGAGCTCAAGGCCGGCACTGCCGCCAGGAACGGCATCGAGTATGGCGACCTTTTGCGCCATCCGGCGGTGGGCACGGTGTCCGGCCCCGGCATGCCGCCCGCCGACAATGGCGATGCACCCAATGGCGGTGGCGGTTGAGTGCGCAAGCGGGGTCGCTGATGCAGTTTTTCACCCATGACGGCTTCGATCTTGCTTTCCTCGAGCGCCAGCCGGAATCGGGCGAGGGCGATCCGGTGCTGATGATCCACGGCTTCGCTTCGAGCCACTATGTCAACTGGGTGTCGCCCGGCTGGTTCAAGACGCTGAACGATGCCGGTTACCGCGCCATCACCTTTGACAATCGCGGCCACGGCGCGTCGTCCAAGAGCTATGATGAGGCCGACTATACGCCGGTCAAGATGGCCTCCGATGCCACTGCCTTGCTCGACCATCTCGGCATCGAGCGCGCCCACGTCATGGGTTATTCCATGGGCGCGCGCATCGCGGCGTTCATGGCGCTGTCCGATCCGGACAAGGTGGTGACGCTGGTCTTCGGCGGCCTCGGCATCGGCATGATCGACGGTGTCGGCGATTGGGATCCGATTGCCGACGCGCTGCTTGCCGAAGATCCGGCCGCGACCAGCCATCCGCGCGGCCGGTCGTTTCGCGCCTTCGCCGACCAGACCCGCAGCGATCGCCGTGCCTTGGCGGCTTGCATCGCCAAATCGCGCGAATTGCTGAGCGAGCAGGATGTTGCCCGCATCGCCCAGCCGACGCTGGTCGCAGTCGGCACCACCGACGACATAGGCGGCTCGCCCGATGAGCTTGCAGCGTTGATGCCGAACGCCAGGGCCTTCCACATCGAGGGCCGCGATCATATGCTTGCCGTCGGGGACAAGACCTTCAAGCAGCGCGTGCTGGAGTTCTATGCCGAAAATCCGCTCTGAGCGGAGGGCCCGGGCAGCGAGAAGCAGTGCCGTAGTCGGGGACGAGGCTGCTTGGCATCGTGATAGGCGCCTATCCTGATTGTCCTTAGCCGTTTGCAAGGGCCGCCAGCGATCGCGCAATGTTTTCCCGGGCCTGCGGTTCGAAGCGCTGGCGAAACTCTTGCGTGTGGAAGATATGCGGGCGGGCGAGGAAACTCTTCAAGACCGCACTGCGTCCGGCTCGCCACATCAGCTCCTCCACCCAGTGGTACTCGCGCCGCACGGCGCGCTCATAGGCGTCGAAGGCGTCCGGCGCGGCACCCAGGATCGACAGGTCCATATCCAGGAAAAGACTTGCGTCCCGTGTGGCCGTCGCGCCGTCGAACGGCGGCACCTGGTGCGTGGCGGTGGCGACAATCATTGCCGAGATGCGGTCGAGACGTGAAGGATCTGTGCGGCCCGCCAGCTTTTTTTCGGCAAGGGCGGCACTTTGCGCCTCATTGTCCTTGGCCCTGCTGTCATAGACGGCATCGTGGAACCAGATCGCCGCTTCGATCGCCTCGGGATCGGCCAGCAACCTTCGATAGTCGCCAGCCAGCGCCAGCATCGCCTCGATATGGGCAAGGTTGTGGTAGTGGCGGCCCTGTGCCCGGTAGAGCCCTGAGAGCTCGCTTTTCAGCGCGTCGTCGATCAAGGGTTCGTTTTCCATGGCTGCTTGAATTCCCGCGAACCAAATCCATTTGACAAAGCACTAAGGAAAATTGAGTTCAATCGTGCTATGATCTGGCTTATATGTGCGGCCGGGCAGCAGGCAAGCACAACAGGCAAGCCAGGCAGGACGCAGGACGAGACGGCGATGAACAGCATCAGCATTTCCCGACACAGCGCATTGAAGCCGGTCGATCCGATCTGGCGTTCGATCCGCGACGAGGCCATGGAGGCTGTCAACCGCGACCCGCTGCTCGCTGCATTCCTCTATTCGACCATCCTCAACCAGGACAGCCTGGAAGAAGCAGTCATTCATCGGCTGGCCGAGCGGCTGGCGCACCAGGACATCGGCTCCGATCTCATCCGCCAGACCTTCAAGTCCATGCTGGCCGACGACAAGGAGTGGCCGACGACGGTGCGTGTCGACATCCAGGCCTATTACGATCGCGATCCGGCTTGCGACCGCTTCATCATGCCGGTGCTCTATTTCAAGGGGTTCCACGCCATCCAGACGCATCGGCTGGCGCATTGGCTGTGGAACCAGGGGCGCAAGGATTTCGCGCTCTATCTGCAGAGCCGCTCGTCCTCGGTCTTCCAGACCGACATCAACCCGGCCGCCCGCATTGGCAAGGGCATCTTCATCGACCACGCAACCGGCCTCGTGGTCGGCGAGACCGCGGTCATCGAGGATGACGTGTCGATCCTGCATGGCGTGACGCTGGGCGGCACCGGCAAGGCCGGCGGCGACCGCCACCCCAAGATCCGCTACGGCGTGCTGATCGGCGCCGGCGCCAAGATACTCGGCAACATCGAAATCGGCCATTGCTCGAAGATCGCGGCCGGCTCGGTGGTGCTGTCGCCTGTGCCGCACAACAAGACGGTTGCCGGCGTGCCGGCCCGCGTCGTCGGCGAGACCGGCTGCGATCAGCCGTCGCGCCAGATGGACCAGCTTTTGCCGTCGCAGACGATGGATCAGGTCGTCAGTTTCGACATCTGATTGTCATATGTCCGCTGCCTGAGGCCGTGGGCAGACATGGGCGATTGTTCTCGCCCAAGGTCTTTTGAGATTCAGGTCAGGCCGAGCCGAAATGGTGGGTTCCGAGAACCGGAGCGGAGCGTACGTTTGGGTACGTGAGCACAGTTCTACCGCGACGCGGTAGAACGGGGAAGCGCAGGAAACCGCCATTTGCAGGCCGGCCTCACGTGAATATCAACAGACCTTAATCAGGCCGCTTGCCTTTACATCGCCATTGTCGACGTGCCAGAAGCGCGTTCGAACGAGCAAGCCCGATGATCGGAGAAGACTGTTGAAGCCGGACGAAATCAGAAAGCTGGACGCCTATTTCAAGCGCGTCTTCCAAAACCCCAAGCTTGAGGTCAAGGCGCGGCCGCGCAAGGACGATTCGGCCGAGGTCTATGTCGGCGACGAATTCCTCGGCATCGTCTTCAAGGACGAGGACGACGGCGACTACAATTTTTCGATGGCGATTCTCGACATCGATCTGGCCTGAGCCAGCAAATCTTGCGGTCGGCCGGCTCATGCGGCCGGCCAGCCGGTTCCCTTGAAGCGTTCTTAACGTCCCGCCTTCAGAACGCGCCCGGCTTCGGTGGCGATTGCCGCGTCGAGCGCCTGCCAATCGCCCAGAAACTCCCTTGGGAAGCGATAGGTGAGGCTGAGTTCGTCGCCGACCTGGATGTCGCGCTCGCAGGGCGCCAGCGATTGGTCGGCACTCGGCCCGCTCAGGCAACGGGCCACGAACGGCTCCTTGCCGGGGCGATTGCCGACAACCAGCACCTCGTTCAGATAGCCTGATTTCTCGTTGAAACCATAAATCATCGTGCCGCCAGGCCCGGCAGTGCCGGGTCGGATGATCAGCGCGCTGTAGATCGGCGCGAAGCGGCCGCTCATGTCACGCGACATCATCTGCTGTTCGAAGGACAGGAAGACGATGCTTTTGGCTGTTCCCGTATGGTTGAAATCATCTCGCGCGGCCTCGCTGTAGCCGTCCATCTGGGGATAGCGCAGATAGAGGTCGAGCCGCGAGGCGATGCCGTCGCGCCGGGCCTGGGCGAAACGGATGGCATTGGCCGGGACCGTGATGACATTGTTGCCGATCACCACCTGGTGGGCTGTTGCGTCGTCGGTGTATCCGGCCATGGCGATCGAATGGCCGAACCATTTGCCGGCAAGGCTGATCGCCACCGACAACAGGGCGAGCACCGCGAACCCGTAGAGCACCCGCTTCATCAGCCTGGAATCGACCACGGTGAGTTCGTTGGCGAGCGCTGCCTGCTTCATCTCAGTCCTCGGATCTCGGGCCGCCCGTCCGCCTGCAGTGTCCCCGGGCGGCACACATCGCACGGCATGGCTCTTGCAGCCTGCATGGAACGACTGTGCAATTTCATGGTAAACGGAAAGTTAAGATGGGACCGCTGGAACTCACACTCTTTGCTTTTGCCGTCGGGTTGACGGCCTGCGGGCTGGCCGGATCGGCCATGGAACTGGTGTCGGGCCGCAAGGTCGCCTTCACCGAACCCTATGTGTCGCCGTCACATGTCTTGCGCTCGCTGCTCGCCACGGCCTGTGCGGGACCGTTCATGCTGGTCAACGACGCCATCGATGCCCGGCGTCAGCGCCGCATTTCAACGTTGGCGCTGATGTCCTGCGGCTGCACGGCAATTGCGTGGACCTTGGCGCTGGGCGTCGTCGTGCTTGCCATTGCCTCATGGTCGGTCCGTCTCCTAGGGTCCGAGCTGCCAGCTTGAGACGATTCGGAGACCAGGAATGCCGCTTTATGCGATCGATGGAACAGAGCCCAGCTTCGCCGATGCGGACTCGAACTGGATCGCGCCCGATGCGACGCTGATCGGCGACGTCAGGGTCGGACGCAATGCCGGCTTCTGGTTCGGCGCCGTCATCCGGGGCGACAATGAGCCCATCGTCATCGGTGCCGACACCAACGTGCAGGAACATACGGTCATGCACACCGATCCCGGTTTCCCGCTGACGATCGGCGAAGGCTGCACGATCGGCCACCGCGCCTTGCTGCATGGCTGCACGATCGGCGACAACAGCCTGATCGGCATGGGCGCCATCGTGCTGAACGGCGCGAAAATCGGCAGGAATTGCCTGGTCGGCGCCGGTGCGCTGGTTACCGAGGGCAAGGAATTCCCGGACAATTCGCTGATCGTCGGCTCGCCCGCCAAGGCGATCAGGGTGCTGGACGACGCGGCCGTGGCAAGGTTGCGCGGCTCGGCGGCGCATTATGTCGCCAACGGCAAGCGCTTCAAGGCGGGGTTGAAGAAGGTTTTCGAACGGCCATAGCCAGAAATGGCGGAGCCGGCCCGGGGACGGGGCCGGCTCCTTTCACCC
>NZ_RZRW01000710.1:0-2621 GCF_003998745.1 Mesorhizobium sp. M7A.F.Ca.US.014.04.1.1
ATATTCTTTACAAAGGCAGAGAGGATCGTGACCACGATCACCAGCAGCGCCAGTTGCGACCGAACTCCCGATAATTTCGGAGCAAAGCGCTTGATCGCTGCCTCCATGATTCCCGAGCGTGCTATCCCTGCGCTCACCAGCAGAGCACTGCCGACAATAACCACGATATCGTCGCTGAACCCGCTGAAGGCTTCGTCAAAAGGCACAATGCCAACCGTGACAGCAAGCAACAGTGCCACAGCCGCGACCAGATCATATCGATAGCGACCCCACACGAACGCTGCCATCATCACGAAGGTTACGGCAAATGACAAAATTTGCGGCGTAGTCATGTCTTCGAATGCCCCGGCCCGCCAGTGCGACTAATGAGAACGGCCAAACCGCCCCTTTTGTTGCTTCGCTCATTGCTGCGCCAAAGCGGTCCGGCGGCGTTTGGCCAGGAGCGGATCGGCAGCGTTTAGAAACGGATTTTACGAAGCGGTCTTCGGACTTTGACAGACATCGATGTGCCCCGACCAATCCGACGCTTCAGCCCCAAACCAGGAAGGCCCGAGCCGGGATCAAAAAGCATGCGCTTGCCTCATGTCGAGTCCCCCTGGAAAATCGCCCGGACACCACGGATCGGGCGGCGTGCGGAGATCTTTTTCTCACCTGAAGTGCCACAGCAACGCCCCCGATATGCAGGGAGGGTGCCTCTGGTGCCTGACCCGTGGGCGAGCAGTTTTCTTGGCTACATTCGATTCTCAGGAAGCTTGAATCACGCGGCCTCTCTTTTGTTTTCGTAGCTGACAGGAGCCCCCTCGAAAGCCAGATCACTCCCGCGAGCCCAGTTCTTCTCAGCATCGATCAGCTCATTCTCCCCAGTCAAGCCGTTCAGAAACAGCCTGAGTACGTGCGCAGCTGTCCGTTCTCCGGCCCGCGAAGCAACAGGTACGCCGCGCTGTTCGCAGACCGTCGCACAAACACGGGCAAGCATCACAATATCGCTCGGTTCCAAAAATCGACCTGGATACAACATACCGTCCTCTGTTGGAAAGCCTCGTGAGCCTTTGATTACGCGAGGTCACCGGCAGCAACAATCAACTATGATAGTCTGCACCTCGACTGGGTCAGTAAATTTGAGCGGCCCTTCAGACGATCGGCATTGCGCCCTCCGGATCGGAAGGACGGGGCTATCAGGTGGGTTTTCCCGGCAGGTCGATCCGATTCGAATCGCGTGGGCTTGGGAAATGCGCACGGTCGCAGGTCTAAGGCAAGTTGGCCTGTGAAATGCCATGTCGGCATTTTCGGGCACCTCGAATTGAAGCCTGATTTGCAGAAGCTGGAATCGCTTGATGGCGAAGACTGCGCAAATCAGATCGAGGCGCGCGCCATCGCCCGGTGAAAGGGACCTCGACGAGTTGCCGCGTAAATCACGTTTGGAGGCCTGACCGTCGCCTGCTCATCCCCTCTGCCAAAGCAGGGAACAAGATCCTGTTTGCAATGTTGGGCGAAATGCCAATTTCTTCCCGCGGTCATGAATTCGACGTGGCTATTGTCGGCGGCGGCCCCGCAGGACTTGCGGCAGGCATGTATCTGGCCAGATTCCTGCATTCGGTGATCGTGGTCGACGCCGGCGACGCACGAGCCAAGCTCATTCCAAAATCGCATAACTGTCCTGGCTTCCCGGAGGGCGTAGGCGGGTCAGAGTTGCTCGGCCGTCTCAAAGCCCAGGCACAGAGATACGGTGCAAGCGTAGTGGACGGTCGTGTAGCGGGCGCCAAGAAGCGCGACGGGACCTTTGTGCTGACGACCACCTTCGGGACCATCCGAGCAAGGCGCGTGGTTCTTGCAACCGGGATCGTGGACAAGGCCCCGGCAATAGAAGGGCTGGAGGAGGCCGTCGCGGCCGGCACTGTCCGACTGTGTCCGGTCTGCGACGCCTATGAGGCCGTGGGCAAGCGCATCGGCGTCGTCGGCCCAGAGCATCTGGCGCTCAAGGAAGCCCTGTTTTTGAAGGAGTACAGCGGTCAGGTTACCTTGCTCGCCAACTATCCGGAGGATATTTCCGATGCCGCCCGCGGCATGGCCTCGGCAGGCGGCATCGAAATCTGGGACACCGTCGAGGATCTTGTTGCTCGGGCAACCGGGTTCGGCGTTGTCATGGCCGACGGTGCGCCAATGCGGGAATTGGATGTGGTGTACCCCGCAATGGGGTCTGATGTGCGCTCTGAACTCGCCGCCGCACTCGGTGCAGAGTGTGACGCGCAAGGATATGTTCTGGTCAGCCGACACCTCGAAACGTCGACTGCGGGTCTCTATGCCATTGGAGACGTGGCTGAGGGCCTCAATCAAATTGCCGTTGCGTTTGGCCATGCCGCCACCGCAGCAACACATATCCACAATGCACTTCAGTCTAGACCGGAAAACTGACCGGCCACCCTAGCACAGGGCGCGCGCCATAGCGCTCCAAGTCAGTGCGTTTCGAAGGACGCTTCAGATCCGCTCACCGGTGGCCGGCCTCGGGCGCGAAACGTTCAAATCAATTTTGTCCGGCAGGTCTGGCCAGGCATTTTTGATAGCGGTGGTTGTCATTCGATGGACAGGCGGGATGATGACCATCCGGACGTGTCGTTCAGGCC
>NZ_RZRW01000711.1:0-2619 GCF_003998745.1 Mesorhizobium sp. M7A.F.Ca.US.014.04.1.1
GAACAGGGGTTCGATTCCCCTTGGGCGTACCAAGTTTTTCGACAAATTTGCAGGATGCCGTCGATTTCGTTTCTGAAGTCGCGGAGCCTCGATACTGTGGCGTCCGGGAAACCCGCTCTGCACAGGTAGCCGCAGCCTTAAAAACTCCCAGTGGCACCAACCAACCCGGCCTTTATTTCATTCGTCTGGCAAATGTTAACGGACGCGAAACCGGAACCTTAACGTCCCCGCAACTCACGGCGAATATTAGTTTTCGCTTTAGTAGC
The DNA here is from genome assembly GCF_003998745.1 of Mesorhizobium sp. M7A.F.Ca.US.014.04.1.1. Lineage (NCBI taxonomy): Bacteria > Pseudomonadati > Pseudomonadota > Alphaproteobacteria > Hyphomicrobiales > Phyllobacteriaceae > Mesorhizobium > Mesorhizobium sp. M7A.F.Ca.US.014.04.1.1. The sequence goes on from NZ_RZRW01000711.1 coordinate 267, forward strand.
TGTAGGAGGTTGAAATGCAGAAAATAGCTTATCGTTTCGCTTGGGACGAGTCTGGCGCGACCGCGATCGAGTATGGCTTGATCGCAGCTCTCATCGCGCTCGCGATCATCACCGGCGCCGGGGCGGTTGGCAATTCGCTCAACGGGATCTTCACGACCGTCGGCACTACGGTCAACAGCAGCGGCTCGTAAGTCGGTACATCAATTCGGTCGGCTATCGGCCGGATTCGCCGATCTCAGCCTCCAAAGCGCAGCGCGTACGTGCTTCCGATGCCGGGCATCGGAAGTGCGGACGGCGCACTTTCCATCGGTCGGCTTTATCCGTTGCGTCACCGCGTTCGTCGCTTCTGGCGCCGCGGAGCTGTTTGCATTAGCATCACGTCATGGATCCTGGGGTACGGCTCCAGCGGCGCGCAGAACGCCGCGCTGTCCTTAGGGCCAGTTGATCCATGGGGGAGGAAGGCCAATGCAGAAGCTGCAATCGCAGGGCGTCCATCACATCACGCTGGTCGGCGCCGGGCGCCAGACCTCTATCGATTTCTGGGAAGGCGTGCTCGGCATGCCGTTCATCTTCGAACAGCCCAATCTCGACAAGCCGAGGGAAAGCCACCTCTATTTCGATCCCGGCGACGGCCGGCTGATCACTATCTTCACCGACGAGAGCCGGACGCCGGAGAAGCGGCGCACGCCTACCGATCCGGGCTGTGTTCACCACATCGCCTTTTCGGTGTCGCGCGTCACCTTTCTGCAGGCGGTCTCCCGGCTTGACGAGCGCGGCATCAAGCACAGCGGCGTCAAGGATCGCGGTTTCATGGATTCGATCTATTTCGAGGATCCGCTCGGCCTGCTGATCGAGTTGGCGTCCTACCGCTTCGAACCGCCGGCGGGCTTCACCCATGCGGATGTGCTGATGGAAGCGCACAGGCTGCGGGTCGGGCGCGGCGACTACAACATCGCCGAAGTGCATCTCGCCGATGCGATCCAGACGCTCGTAGAGCGTTCCCGTGCCACTCTGTCGGACGATCGGGCGCCGAAGAACCCATACTGAACAGACCAGAGGGAGGAACAAGATGGCCAAGACAGCGACGAAGACTGCCGGGAAATCCGCGGCCAAAGCTGCCGCCAAGCCGGCGGCGAAAGCTGCGGCAACGCCAAAAGCCAAGGCGGCCGCCAAGCCTGCGGTGAAGGCGACGGCAAAAGCCGCGCCCAGGGCCAAGGCCAAGCCGGCCAAGAAGCCGGCGCTGAAGCTCAGCATGCTGAAGCCCAGCGTCAACAACATGACCGTGCGGGTGTTTGCGCGCGCGGCGGGTTTCGACCACGCCGAGACCGATGCCTGGGGCCACACCCGTTCGCCGGAGTTCATGGCGCGAAATCCCGCCCATTTGACACCGATGATCGAGGACAAGGGCCTGCCCAGAGGCGTGCTGTGGGAAAGCTGCGCTATCATGCAGTATCTCGCCAACAAGCACGGGTTGGAGAAATTCTATCCGAAGGCGCCGGCCAAGCGGGCGATGGTCGACAGTGCGATGTTCTACCTGATCGGCACGCTCTACCCCTATGTGGCGCGCGCCACCTATCCGGCGCTCGGCTTCCCGCACTATGCCGGCGAGGTCGGCCACAGCGACGCCCATCCCGACAAGAAGTCCGAAGCCCAGAAGGCGGCGATGGCGGCGATTGCCGAGCCGCTGGAGGTCTTCCACTCGTTCTTCAGGGACGGCAAGCCGTTCATCGGCGGCAAGCATCCGTCGATCGCCGATATCCGGCTGGCGGCGACGCTCGAATTTCTGGCCGTCATCGACTATGCCTTGCCCAAATGGGCGAAGGACTATGTGGCGGCGATTGAGAAGAAGCTCGGCAAGGCCTATAGCGAGCCGGCCGGCGACGTGCGCGGTTATATCGCCCATGTGAAGTCCCAGGCCAAGGCCTGAGCTTAAGGGTTCGTTAACCAAAGCCCTGTCTACTGCAGGCAATTCGCTTTCGGCCCGCGACCACGGATGTACTGGCGCAGAACGTCGCAGCGATAGGAAAGGTCGGCGCAATGCCGGCCTTTTGCTTTTCGCACGCTTTGTTCGACGCAATTCCCAAGGGAAAAGCGTTATGCGCTTTTCCGGGAAAACCGTTTCACACTTAACCGGCATTGCTTTATCGCCAGGCGCGATCGAGCAGCGATCAGACCGCGCAAGCCCAGTCAGGTGTCGCTTTTTCGGCGTCAAGTTTGCCGAGAGATATTGCCATTGCCGACGTTGGCCCTACCATCCATTGAGCGTCCCAGATGGACCGTGGTCAGGCGTGAGGGCTGGCGATGAAAAGCGTTGCGAGACGGATTGCGGTTGCGGGCGTGGTGCTGGCGGGCG
>NZ_RZRW01000712.1:0-2617 GCF_003998745.1 Mesorhizobium sp. M7A.F.Ca.US.014.04.1.1
TCAGGCCGACGACCATGAACTGTTCCGGCAGGCGGCGGGCACCAACGCCGAGCGCGTTAGCGCCGTTATCGGCGGGGCGACCAGGCAGGAATCCGTCCGGCTCGGCCTGCTTGCCCTTAGAGACCACGCGCCGGGGCAGGTTCTGATCCACGATGCCGTGCGTCCGTTTGTCGATGCGGACCTGATAGATCGCACCATCGCCGCCATCGGCGAGCGCGAGGGCGCATTGCCCGCTTTGCCCGTCGCCGACACGCTGAAGCGCGAGTCGGCCTCCGGCGTGGTTGGCGAAACCGTTTCGCGCAGCGGTCTTCACGCGGCGCAAACGCCGCAGGGCTTTCCGTTCTGGCCCATCCTTGCCGCGCACGAGAAAGCCCATCATCTGGGAAAAATGGATTTTACCGACGATGCCGCGATCGCCGAATGGGCGCATATTCCGGTCAAGATCGTTCCGGGCTCGCCGGACAATGTCAAACTCACCTGGGCACGGGATATTGCCATGGCGGACCAGCGGCTTTCCGGCGAACGTGTGCGCTTTCCCGACATCCGGACCGGCAATGGCTACGACGTCCATGCTTTCGAGCCCGGCGACCATGTTACACTGTGTGGAGTCGCCATTGCACACGACAAGAAACTGTCCGGCCATTCCGACGCCGATGTCGGTCTGCATGCTCTGACCGATGCGTTGCTGGCGACCTGCGGCGCCGGCGACATCGGTACGCATTTTCCGCCGTCCGACCCGCAGTGGAAAGGCGCTGCATCGCGGATCTTCGTCGAGCATGCGGCAGGGCTGGTGCGCGAGCGCGGCGGCCGCATCGCCAATGCCGATATCACGTTGATCTGCGAAGCGCCGCGCGTCGGCCCGCACCGCGAGGCGATGACGGCAGCCCTGTCGCAGATGCTGGCAATTTCCGCGGATCGCATCTCGATCAAGGCGACAACCAACGAGAAGCTCGGCTTCGTCGGGCGCGAGGAAGGCATTGCGGCGATCGCCACTGCCAGCGTGGTGTTTCCCGGCGAGGTGCCGGAATGACCAACAGCGACCTGGCAAATGCCTTGCTGCAAGCCTGCCAGAAACGCGGCATCATGCTGGCAACGGCGGAAAGCTGCACCGGCGGCATGATCATCGCGGCACTCACCGACATCGCGGGCTCGTCCGCCGTGGTCGATCGCGGCTTCATCGCCTATTCCAACGAAGCCAAGATGGACATGCTCGGCGTTTCCGCCGCCACGCTCGATGCGCATGGGGCGGTTTCGCGCGAGACTGCGATCGAAATGGCGACAGGCGCGCTTACCCGTTCGCGCGCCGGGCTGACCCTGGCGGTTACCGGGATCGCCGGGCCTGGCGGCGGTTCGGCGGAAAAACCGGTCGGCCTGGTCTGGTTCGGGGTTGCGCTGGACGGCCGACCGATTGTCGCCGAGCACCAACTCTTTGCAGACAAAGGCCGCGATTTCATCCGTCGCGAAACGGTCCGGCAAGCGCTGGAACTGGGCCTGCAAGCACTCGGATAGGATTATAAAACGTTGGGCGGGCGGACCCGAAAGCCGGATTTGCGGCTACGTTTTCGATTCCGGGCTGCTTTGCCCCAAGTGTGGCTCCGTCCCAGCCAGCAGCCGCTGAATATTGGCACGATGGCGCATAACCACGTAGATGCTGCCCGCAATCACCAGCAACCGATAGGCCAACGGTTGCTCCAGGCCACAGATGAGGGCGATCGCGGTCAACGCCGCTACCATCGAACTCAGGGAAACTATCCGAGACGTAGCCAGCACAGCACCAAAAGCCGCCGCAGCCCCCACACCTACCGGCCAAGACAGAGCCAGCAACACGCCAAGCCCCGTCGCAGCGGATTTGCCACCTGTGAAATTCAACCAGATCGAACGGCCATGTCCCAACAACACGGCAATTCCGGCCAGGCAAACAGCCCAAGGCACCCAGGCTTGCAGGTCAAGCGGGGTCGATAGCGTAACCAACGGCAACGTGATGAACCCAGCGGGCAAAGACGATCGCCCCAGCACCTTTCAGCACATCCACCAGCAACACCACCAACGCCGGCCATTTTCCCAAGACCCGCAAGACGTTCGTTGCCCCGGTGGATTTGGAGCCATGCTCCCGGATATCGATGCCCTTGAGCAGCTTCCCCGCCAGATAACCCGTGGGCATTGAACCGAAGAGATAGGCGATCGCCAGTCCAACGGTGCTTGCTATCCAGAAAAGCATGCGCAAGCCTCAAGACGGTTTTGTACCGTAGATGACGTCGGCGCGCTTCTCAAAGGCTTCGGCGAACATGCGGAAGGCACGATCGAACATGGTTCCCATGACCGCGCCCAGAATACGGCTCTTGAACTCGTAGTCGATGAAGAAGCGGACGGCGCAACCGGCGCCGTCGGGTTCGAAACGCCAGACATTGCTCAAATATTTGAACGGCCCGTCGATGTACTTCACGTCGATGGTGTTCTCGTCGGGCTTCAGCAGTACCTGCGTCGTGAAGGTTTCGCGGATCGCCTTGTAGCCGATGCTCATGTCGGCAAGGAGAACGGTACGCCCGTCACGCTCCTTGCGCGAGCGAACCGTCAGCGCTTCGCAAAGCGGCAGGAATTGCGGATAGGATTCAACATC
>NZ_RZRW01000713.1:0-2605 GCF_003998745.1 Mesorhizobium sp. M7A.F.Ca.US.014.04.1.1
TTCTTAGCCACGGCCATAATCGTCCTCGCGCAAGATGTCTGCGTCAGCCGCGGCCTTCACGAACGCCGCCCTTGCCACGCTGGCTTCTTTGATCCCGTCCAAGACCGCCAGGCAGGCCCTTCGAGCGGCCACATGGCTTTTCCCCGTCACCGCCGGCCAACGATTGAGAAGCACATCGGCCGCCTGCGCCACGCGCTCAACCTTGTAGATAGTGTTGCCCGACCGGCCTAACGCGACCGAAACGGGCATATCGAAACGCTTGTCTTGCATCACGCCACCCAGAGCTACTCGAACCCGATTCAAGCATCGGCGCGCGATTCAGTTCCGCGTGGCACCCCGGAATGCCGCCCGCACTGTTGGCGACGGCTGCGACCATGATCGCGAAATACCGACCTTGGCTGCATCCTCCATCGCCCGGTCGGCAAGATCTGTCAGCAGGGAAGGATCAGTTAAGGGACATTCGGGCCGTGCGATGGACCCTTTTGCACGCCGCAATGTCCTAATTGCCCCACCAGCGATCCCATGCCGTTCCCACACTGCTCTCGGTGCGTACATTGCCCGCGCAAACATCTGGAAAAGGGAACAACGCACGTGACCCAGAACCGACTTATGCCATGCGTCCATCCAACAACATCAGGGGTCGAAGTCTGATGATCGTAGCGCACCTGCTCGATATGGACGGGGTTTTAGTCCGCGGCGGCCAGCCGATTGCAGGCTCGATCGACTATGTCGCCGGGCTGGTCTCAAACGGCAAGCCGTTTCAGATCTTCACCAATAACTCCCGCTTCACGCCGGAGGATCATGCCGAACGTTTGAGGGCGGTTGGCTTCCTCGTTCAGCCTGAGCACATCTACACATCGGCGCTCGCCACTGCGCGGTTCGTGGAGCTGCAAAAGCCCGGATCATCCGCGTATGTCATCGGCGACAACGGACTGGTCGAGGCCCTTCGGCACGCAGGCTGTCGGATCACGCAGTTTGCCCCGGATTTCGTGGTCCTCGGCGACACCACTTCGTACCACTATGAGCAGATCGCCGCCGGCGCCGAGCTTGTGGCAAAGGGCGCGTGGTTTCTCGCCACCAATCCGGATGCCACCGGCCCGACCGAGCGCGGCTTCCATCCGGCCTGCGGCGCGGTCGCAGCCCTGATCGAAAAGGCTACCGGCCGTCAGCCCTATTTCGTCGGCAAACCGAACCCGTTCATGATGCGAAGCGCGCTCGACCGCCTAGGAGTTAGCGCAGCCGATACGATCATGGTCGGAGACAGAATGGATACGGACGTTGTCGCCGGATTGGAATCGGGTCTGAAGACAGCCCTTGTTCTTACTGGGGTGAGCACGCGGGCTGACATGGAGCGATTTCCATTCAGACCGGACCACGTGATCGACCGCCTCGCCGATCTTGGCGAGATCCTCAAAAAGGAATGAACATGTGGAAACGACGCGCACTGGTGCCTACCCGGTCGGTCGCAATCTCTTTGTGGGCTTCCGTTGTCCCGGACCCGTCGAGCGCACCCGACAGGATTCGAACCTGCAACCCCCGCCTTCGGACGGCATCGGCTAACCTCTGTCTCGAAATTGGAAAGTTTTGCACTAAGCCGCGTGCCTCCGATAGCAGAAGAGCGCCCCCTCAATAGTGGGTCTTGCGATGTAGCGCTCTTCCGACTCGAACGCCAAGATAAGGGCATCGATCAAAGTCGCAACACTGCAGATCCAGACCCACCAGTTTCCTTCATCAGCGCGCGCAATTCGGCTGGAGGCTCAAGGCAGCAAGTTCGGAAGGCATGCAATAACCCCAGTCGGTTCTTGATTATAGAACCGCCAATCGTTTGCGGGTCCGCTCTTCTACCCTAAAAACGGCAGAAGCTTAATTATGGAACTAATATTTATCTCGTCTTATCAAAGACTTAGATTCTAATAGTATCCATTATGTTAAATCGCTTCAATGAGGTGTTTCCGACCGCGATCGCCGAAGCCAAGGGATGGCAAAGAGGTAAAGCGCCTGGACCGCTTCGCGCGTGATGTGCCACGGGTCCAGTGACGTGAGGAAACCTTCGAGATTTTGCCCGAGTGCAACGTCCAGGCGTTAAGACACAGAATAGGGCTGTTCAATCAGATGCGGGGCCAGAGCAGGTACGGGCACGTAGGCTGGAGGCGGGGTGCCGAGATTTGCTTCATTAAGACGCCAGTCCTTCCGCAAAGGAATGTTGGTGAGGCCCACAGGGAAGACCGTAACTTTGTCGTTTTGAATGCGCAGCCTCAGGAAATGCCGGTGGGTGTCACGCCGCATCGAACTGAACGCGTCGTTGTGGTTCATATTCAGCCAGCGTGATGTGCCGTAGAGGTAGACCCCGAACAGAGTGCCGGCAATCACACCGCCAACCACGATCATCTCGGCCCCGTAAAGGCAAAATGACAAGCGGGGCCATGCCCCTAGGTCAACAAAGCGAGCGTTGAACCGTGATACGATGTCAGTGGTCGCAGCTGCGCCCAGGCAATGCAAAAGAGCATTTGCAGCCGACACCAGCATGGTCTTGGCGCCACCACCTTCTTGCTTACTTGTATATCCCCAGAAACCCGCAAAAAACAAAACCGGTGCAATGTAATAG
>NZ_RZRW01000714.1:0-2604 GCF_003998745.1 Mesorhizobium sp. M7A.F.Ca.US.014.04.1.1
TCGGCGTGGTCTACGGGGCCGCTGCCGGTTTTGCCGGAGGCAAGGTCGACGAGGTGATGATGCGCATCGTCGACGTGCTCTATTCCTTGCCCTTCATCTTCTTCGTCATCATGCTGGTGGTGTTCTTCGGCCGCAACTTCGTGCTGATGTTCCTGGCCGTCGGCGCCGTGCTGTGGCTCGACATGGCGCGCATCGTGCGCGGCCAGGCACTGTCGATCCGCCGCCAGGAATATGTCCAGGCGGCGGAAGCCATGGGCGTCGGCCAGCGCGGCATCCTGCTGCGCCACGTCATCCCCAACCTGCTCGGCCCGGTGGTCATCTACATGACGCTGCTGGTGCCGCAGGTGATCATCCTGGAAAGCTTCCTATCGTTTCTCGGCCTCGGCGTGCAGGAGCCGATGACCAGCTGGGGCGTTCTGATCTCGGTCGGCGCCAAGAACATCGGCACCGCCAACTGGCTGCTCCTGTTCCCCGCCTTCTTCCTCGTCTCGACGCTGTTTGCGCTGAACTTCGTCGGCGACGGCCTGCGCGACGCACTCGACCCGAGGGATCGCTAAGATGGGGATCGCTAAGATGCGGGTCGATAAAGAGGGGGACCGCTGAGATGGCTGCTTCCGAAACGATCCTCAGCGTCAAGGATTTGCGTGTCCGCTTCCGCACGCTCGACGGCGCCGTCGAGGCGGTCAAGGGCATAAACATCCATGTCAAATCGGGCGAGACCGTTGCCGTGGTCGGCGAATCCGGCTCCGGCAAAAGCCAGACGATGATGGCGGCGATGAGCCTGCTGGCGTCGAATGGCGAAGCGACAGGCAGCGTCGACTATCGTGGCCGCAATCTTCTAACACTCAGCAAATCCGAGCTCAACAAGGTCCGTGGCCGCAAGATCAGCATGATCTTCCAGGAGCCGATGACTTCGCTCGATCCGCTCTATTCAATCGGCAACCAGTTGATCGAACCGATCCGCCGGCATCGGGGCCTGAATGTCGCCGAGGCGCGTGAAGAAGCGCTCAAACTGCTGCGGCTGGTGCATATTCCCGATCCCGAGCGGCGGATGAAATCCTATCCGCACGAAATGTCGGGTGGCCAGCGCCAGCGTGTGATGATCGCGATGGCTCTCGCCAACGACCCTGACATATTGATCGCCGACGAGCCGACGACGGCGCTCGATGTGACCATACAGGCGCAGATCCTGATGCTTCTGGCCGAATTGCAGCGCAAGCTCGGCATGGCGATCGTCTTCATCACCCACGATCTTGGCATCGTCCGCCGCTTTGCCGATCGGGTCTATGTCATGCGCCAGGGCGAGGTTGTCGAGGAGGGGGAGGCGGAGGCCATCTTCGTCAACCCACAGCATGCCTACACGAAAATGCTGCTGGCGGCCGAGCCGACCGGCAGCAAGGCGCCGCCGCCCGCCAACGCCCCAGTGCTGCTCGAAGGCAGGAATGTCGAAGTGACGTTCAGGATCGGCGGCGGGTTTCTTGCTGGCGAACCGCTGATGCTGCGTGCAGTCGATCACATCTCGATCCGGCTGCAGCGCAACCAGACCATCGGCATCGTTGGTGAATCCGGCTCGGGCAAATCGACTCTTGGCCGCGCCTTGCTGCGGCTGTTGCCGAGTGACGGGCTCATCCGTTTCGGCGATCGCGACATTTCCCAAGCCGACAGGCAGGCGATGCGGCCGCTGCGGCGCCAGATGCAGCTCGTCTTCCAGGACCCGTTCGGCTCGTTGTCGCCGCGCATGACTGTCGGCCAGGTCATCACCGAAGGACTTCTGGTGCATGAGCCTGACCTTTCGGGCAAGCAGCGTGATCAACGCGCGGTCGAGGCCTTGCGCGAGGTCGGCCTCGACCCCAACGCCCGCAACCGCTACCCGCACGAATTCTCCGGCGGTCAGCGGCAGCGCATCGCCATTGCCCGCGCCATGATCCTGAAGCCCAGGCTGGTGGTATTGGATGAGCCGACTTCGGCGCTCGATCGCTCTGTGCAGAAACAGATCGTCGAACTGCTGCGCAAGCTGCAGGCGGACCACGAATTGTCCTATCTCTTCATCAGCCACGATCTGTCGGTCGTGCGCGCCATGGCCGACTACATCATCGTCATGAAACAGGGCAAGATCGTCGAGGAAGGGCCGACCGAGGCGATCTTCAGCAATCCGCAGCACGCCTACACACAGACGCTGATGGCCGCCGCGATCGACGTGACGCGATTTCGCCTGAGCGCCTGAACCGGGCTCTGCACCGAGGCGTTGGCTGTCCGCTCAATTCGCGGACCTCTGGCACTTGCGCGCTCGCACGGCGGCAATGGCATCCTGTTGCTGCTTAAGCCGGTCGATCCTGGCTGTTTCACGGTTGGCTACCGCGGTCTTCACGCGTGAGCCGCCGAGCAGCCAGCGTGGAACATTGGTGTTGGCGACCTTGCCGCGCGTGATTGCCGTTTGCGAGATGTCACGGGCGACGTCTCCCATCGCACTGTTGAGGTCGGTGCACGTCATTGAATCGTATTTCGCCGGATCGACGGTTCTGCCGAGCGATGAACAGCCAGCGACGAGAACCAGCGTCATCACAAGAATCAAGGGCGGGGCTGTGGTTGAATTCAAATTCATGT
>NZ_RZRW01000715.1:0-2590 GCF_003998745.1 Mesorhizobium sp. M7A.F.Ca.US.014.04.1.1
AGGGCTTGACCTCTTCCTTGGGCGTCGGCGCCGGCGCCACTTCCGTTGCCGGGGTAGGCTTGGGCTTCTCCTGCGGCTTCGGCACGTCCTCAGGCTTCGGCTTTTCGATCGGGGTCGGTGCGGGCGGCGGAGCCGAGGTCATGTCGACGGGCTTGGGCTTGGCTTCCGGCGTTATCGGCTTGTCGGTATCGACACTGTTCTCACCGACCTTCTGCGCATCCGGCACAATGTCCGGGCGCTGCGTCGGCACAGGGGCCGGCTTTTCATGCATCACGGCCTTTTTGTCGCCCTGCAACGTCTGCGCAATGGCTTCCATCGGCACGATATCGACCGCGACCGACTCGACGTCGGACGACGGAAGTGCCGCCGGCGCCGTCAGCGTGAACAGGCCGAAGGTCAGCGCCGCCGTATGCAAGATCACCGATGTGGTGAGGCCGGTCTTCATCGCGCGTCTACTGGTCCTGTTCCTGCAGTGAAACCAGGCCGATGTTCTTGTAGCCGGCGGCCGAAATGCGGGCCATCACCTTCATCGCCGTACCATAGTCGGTGGACTTGTCGCCGCGGATGAAGATGCGCTCCTCATAGCCGGTCTTGGAAATTGCCTGCAGCTTGGCTACCAGTTCCTCGATCGGGATTTCGGTTTCCTGCAGGTAAATCTGGCCGGCGGCGTTGATCGAGACGGTGATCGGCTGCGTGTCGGCATTCATCGCCTTAGCCTGCGTATCCGGCAGGTCGATCGGCACGCCGACCGTCAGCATTGGCGCCGCGACCATGAAGATGATCAGCAGCACCAGCATCACGTCGACCATCGGCGTGACGTTGATCTCGGACATCAGTGCATGGTGACGGCCGCGCCGCCTGTGGCCGCGCCCGCCGCGTCCTGCCATGCCCATGGACATACCCATCTGCTACTCCTCAGGCCTTGGGGGCCACTTTTTCATCGATTTGGCGCGAGAGTATGGCGGAGAACTCGTCGGAGAACCCTTCCATGCGCACGGCTATCTTGCTCGCATCGGACGACAGCTTGTTGTAGGCGATGACGGCGGGAATGGCGGCGAGCAGGCCGATGGCCGTCGCCAGCAGCGCTTCGGCGATGCCCGGCGCAACCACGGCGAGACTGGTATTCTTGGAGCCGGCGATCGCCTGAAACGACGTCATGATGCCGATGACGGTGCCGAACAGGCCGATGAAGGGTGCCGCCGAGCCGGTGGTGGCAAGGAAGCCGAGGCGGCCTTCCAGCTTTTCCATCTCGCGGGTCAGCGCCAGGTCCATCGCCTTGTCGATGCGGGTTTGCAGGCCGAGCGGCGACTTGGCGCCCTTCTCGAAACTCTTCTTCCACTCGCGCATGGCCGCCACGAAAATGGCGCCCATGCCGGTGGTCTTGCGATCGGCGAGCGTGCGGTAAAGCTCCTCCAGCGACTGCCCCGACCAGAACACCTGCTCGAACCGGTTGAGCGCCAGCCGCATGCGGGCATAGGAAACCAGCTTGTCGACGATGATCGCCCAGGTCCAGACCGAGGCGCAGAGCAGGCCGATCATGACCAGCTTGACCACCCAGCTGGCCGAAACGAACAGCGACCAAACCGACAATTGCGCGCCCGGATCGGCGAGTGCGATATTTTCCATCGTTACGTCCTTAAGATTTTCCGGGCGAAGCTGGCGGCTGGCCCCTGGCATCCCTTGTGGTCGGTTCGCACGAAGCTACCGGAACAACCCCAAACTGTGCCGTTGTCGGCCTTTTCAGGGCAAATATTGGTGAAAGGAAGGCGTTCGATAACGCCAATCTTCACCAATCTCTTCATGAACCGTTATGGTTAAGGATGGGTTAGTATATAAGGCGCGGCGCATTGCCACGCCCGCACAGTTGTAACGCCATCATCCAAGCGCGAAGTCAGGATGGGTTGAGATTCAGGTCAGGCCGAGCCGAAAGCGGCGGTTTCCGAGAACCGGAGCGGAGGGTACTTGAAGCACCCGAGCACCGGAAGCGCAGGGAATCACCGTTTGCAGGCCGGCATCACCTGAATATCATCCCATCCGGGGCATGAATGCCGCCACCCATTCCTTGGGAAAGCGCCTTGGGCGGCCATTCTCGCCGATGATCGCCGCCTCGACCTTGGCCTCGACCAGCACCTCGTCGCCGCGCTTGAGCTGTTGCGCCATGAAGATGCGCGCGCCGGAAATCTCCTCGGTGCGGGTGTCGACGGTCAGGATGTCGTCGATGCGGGCCGGGCCGCGAAAGTCGATCTCCATGCGGCGCACCACCCAGACTATTCTTTCGCCATGCTTGCCGTCGGCAAGCTCTGTGTGGTGCACGCCGGTCAGCCTGAGATAGTCGGAGCGGCCGCGTTCGAAGAATTCGAGATAGCGAGCATGATAGACGACGCCGGAGAAATCGGTGTCGGCATAATAGACCCGCGCCATCAGCCGGTGGCCGAACGCCGTCAGCGCACCGGAAAGCCCGGCCAGCAGCGTCGCCGATTCACCATGATCGCCCATTGCGCTTCCTTTTTCAGCCCCGACGAGGCACCTGTTTCCCGCGTGACACAGCATCGGATGGCACTGTTGACGGCGATGATCAAGACTTTGATGG
>NZ_RZRW01000716.1:0-2586 GCF_003998745.1 Mesorhizobium sp. M7A.F.Ca.US.014.04.1.1
TCCAGAAGGTCCGCGAGGCCGAACGCGACCGCCAGTATGACGAGTACAAGGACCGCATCGGCGAGATCGTCAACGGTACCGTCAAGCGCGTCGAATACGGCAATGTCATCGTCGATCTCGGCCGCGGCGAAGCGATCATCCGTCGCGATGAGCTGATCCCGCGCGAGAACTACAAATATGGCGACCGCGTCCGCGCCTATGTCTACGATGTGCGCCGCGAGCAGCGCGGCCCGCAGATTTTCCTGTCGCGCACCCATCCGCAGTTCATGGCCAAGCTGTTCACCATGGAAGTGCCGGAAATCTATGACGGCATCATCGAGATCAAGTCGGTCGCCCGCGACCCAGGTTCGCGCGCCAAGATCGCCGTCATCTCGCGGGACTCATCGATCGATCCGGTCGGCGCCTGCGTCGGCATGCGCGGCAGCCGCGTCCAGGCGGTCGTCGGCGAATTGCAGGGTGAGAAGAGCGACATCATTCCGTTGTCGCCTTCTGCGGCGTCCTTCATCGTCAAGGCGCTGCAGCCGGCGGAAGTCGCCAAGGTCGTGCTCGACGAGGATGCCGAACGCATCGAAGTCGTGGTTCCCGACGACCAGCTGTCGCTGGCCATCGGTCGCCGCGGCCAGAACGTGCGTCTGGCTTCGCAGCTGACCGGCTGGGATATCGATATCCTGACCGAAGCCGAAGAATCCGAGCGCCGCCAGAAGGAATTCGTCGAGCGTTCGTCGCTGTTCATGGAAGCCCTCGACGTCGACGAGATGGTCGGCCAGGTGCTGGCCTCCGAAGGCTTCACCAGCGTTGAGGAAGTCGCTTATGTCGATTCCGGCGAGATCGCCTCTATCGATGGTTTCGACGAGGACACCGCTTCGGAGATCCAGACCCGCGCCCGCGAATATCTGGAGAAGATCGAGGCCGAGCACGACGACAAGCGCAAGGCGCTCGGCGTTTCGGACGAATTGCGCGAAATCCCCGGCGTCACCACCGCCATGATGGTGACGCTTGGCGAGGACGGCGTGAAGACGATCGAGGATTTCGCCGGCTATGCCGCCGACGACCTGACCGGCTGGAAGGAACGCAAGGACGGCGAGACAAAAGTCTATCCGGGCGTGCTGGCCAATCATGGCGTGACCCGCGCAGACGCCGAACAGATGGTTCTGGCCGCCCGCCTCAAGGCCGGCTGGATCACCGAAGACGAGCTTGCAGCCGAAGAAGTCTCGGCTGACGAAGCCGTTGGTGCGTGAGGTGAAACCGCATCGCACCGAACCCGCCCTTGGACGAGATGAACGATCGCACCTGCATCGTTACGCGCAAACAAGCCGAACCGGATGATCTGATCCGGTTCGTCGTCGGCCCGGATTCGGCCGTCGTTCCCGACATCAAGAGAAATCTGCCCGGCCGCGGTTGCTGGGTGAGCGCCGACCGCCTACATATCGACAAGGCTGCGGCGAAGAACCTCTTTGCCCGCGCCTTCAAGGCACAGGTGGTCGTGCCGCCCGATCTTGGCGGCATGGTCGACGGGCTGCTTTCCAGGCACGCTCTGGGCATGCTTGGTCTTGCCCGCAAGGCAGGCGCAATTTCGCTTGGTGCTACCAAGGTCGAGAGCGCGGTGCGCGGCGGATTGGCGCTTTTCGTGCTGCATGCTTCCGAGGCGTCCGATGACGGCGTGCGCAAGATCAGCCAGGCGCGACGGGCGACGGTCCATCTCGGTGGGCCCGCTATCCTTGCCTACAAACTTTTCTCCGAGGCCGAGTTGAGCTTGGCATTGGGGGGTACAAATGTGATACATGCTGCCGTTCTCGCGGGAGACGCGGGCAGGGCGGTCCAGAAGCGCATGGTTGCGCTCGACCGGTATCGGGGCGGTTCCCCGGACGATCTGGCAATGCTTGCGGCTGTTGCTGACGAAGATGATGCCGCAGAGGATATGGAATGAGCGATACGAAATCGGGTGACGACAATACGCTGAGTGTGACGCCGAAGAAGACCTTGACGCTGAAGCGCCCCGGTATGGAACAGGGCACTGTGCGCCAGAACTTCTCGCACGGCCGCACCAAGCAGGTCGTCGTCGAAACCAAGAAGCGCAAGTTCTCGATGCCCGGCGACAAGCCGGAGCCTGTTGCCGCCCCCGTCTTCACACCGAAGCCGGCGGTCGTGGCCGCACCCGTCGTCGTGCCGGAAGCACCGAAGGCGCCGCCACCCCCGCCGCCCCCGGCCCCGGTCGAGCGCAGCGGCATGGTGCTGAACGAACTGTCGCGCAGTGAAATGGAAGCACGCCGCAGGGCGCTCGAGGGCTCGAAGGTTCGCGAGGTCGAGGACCGCCAGCGCGCCGCCGAGGATGCCAAGCGTCGCGCCGAGGACGAAGAGCGCCGCAAGCGCGAACGCGATGAATCCGCGCGCCGCCAGGCCGAGGAAGAAGCACGGTTGCAGACCGAGGCCGAATCCCGCCGTCGGGCCGAGGAAGAGGCGCGTCGCCGCGCGCCATTGGCTGCCGAACTGGCAACAGTCGATGACGAGGAAGTGGCCAAGCCGAAGCGGGTTGGTGCCGGCGCACCGGTGCGCCGTCCGGTCACGCCTGAAGTGGCGCGTCCGGCC
>NZ_RZRW01000717.1:0-2586 GCF_003998745.1 Mesorhizobium sp. M7A.F.Ca.US.014.04.1.1
GGCGGAAACCCCGTGCTCAATCCTGCTGGCGACCGCCAGTATCGAAGCCAACCTCGTCGGTGTCTACGAAGCAATGGGTCATGGCGCGCTTGACGCGGTCGATATTCCGTCAGTAGGCATCGAAGGTAACGCGTCCTCGCAATCCGCACGGCTTCTAACGAACAAGATTGCGACGATCGGCAAGCTGATCGGTGATGCGCCGGCCAAGACAAAAAGGCGGATGTCACGTGACGCTGAGCCGACACCTCGACGCTTAATTGCAATCGGCGCCTCCGCGGGCGGGCCGGCCGCCGTTGCCGCCGTCCTGAGTGCGTTTCCCGTTGATTTTGACGGCGCGATCGTGCTCGTCCAGCATCTCGATGCTCAGTTCGTGCCGGGGCTTACTGATTGGCTGGGACAGCATACGCCTCTCCCGATCCGTCCGGCGCGGGAAAAGGATAGTCCTCAAGCGGGCACTGTTCTCGTAGCCAGTTCTGCGGATCATCTGGTTTTCAAGTCAGCTCAACAACTTGGCTATACGCCCAGCCCCAAGGACAATTTTTATCGGCCGTCCGTTGATGTGTTCTTCGGAAGTGCGGCGCAATGGTGGCCTGGCTCTGTGATTGGTGTCCTGCTCACAGGCATGGGCAGGGATGGCGCGCGCGGGCTAAGACAGCTCCGCGACAAAGGGCATCTCACGATCGCCCAGGATCGAGCAACCAGTGCAGTCTATGGCATGCCGAAGGCCGCCGCCGAAATCGGCGCGGCTGTTGATATTCTTCCTTTGAGTGCGATCGGCTCACGTATAATCGAAGCCTGCGAGCGCTCCACGTGAAAGGGCTCGTCCGATGACGCAAGAACCAGAGCTGGTCCCGCCACTCACAGACAACTATTCATCCATGGTTCTGCTCATCGATGATCAGATCATGGTTTGCGAGGCGGTCAGGCGCGCTCTAGCCAACGAACCCGATATTTCCCTACACTTCTGCACCGACCCGTTGAGAGCAATGACAGTCGCGGATGAGGTAAAGCCAACCGTTATCCTGCAGGATCTCGTCATGCCCGGCGTCGATGGGCTGCATCTGGTGCGAGAATACAGGAAGCATGCGTCGACACGCGCGGTCCCAGTCATTGTGCTGTCGAGCAAGGAAGATCCAGCCACCAAGGGCGAAGCCTTTGCTGCGGGAGCGAACGACTATCTCGTCAAACTGCCGGATCGTATCGAGCTGATTGCACGTATTCGATATCACACTCGGGCTTATCTGGATCACGTCCAGCGAGACGCGGCATACCGAGCGCTAAGGGAAAGCCAGCGACAGCTGATCAGTGCAAATCTCGAGCTTGAACGTCTGACGCGGATCGATGGCCTGACGGGCCTCGGCAACAGGCGCTATTTTGATGAATATCTGGCGGCCGAATGGAAGCGCGCTTTTCGCGCACAGTCCCCATTGTCGCTGTTGATGATCGATGCCGACAACTTCAAACGATACAACGATACCTATGGCCATATGGCCGGCGATGAGGTGCTCAAGCAAATCGCCCGCGTAATCCAGAGCGGTTCCGGACGCTCCACCGACCTAGCTGCGCGGTACGGAGGCGAAGAGTTCGTGGTCGTGCTGGTCGACACTTTACTGGAACAATCCAGTGCGATCGCAGAGCGGCTCGTCCAGGGCGTGCGGGAGTTGAACATACCCCACGGCCCGGATCGTGTGACCATCAGCGTCGGCGTTGCAACAGCGGTGCCCACCGCGGACGAGACGCCAAATGATTTCGTCAATGCTGCCGATTTGGCCCTATTTCGTGCCAAATCGGAAGGACGAAATCGTGTCGCGGTTCATATGTCCCGCAGCTAGACAAGCTCAACGTACTTCTCAGGCTAAGATGGAACTTTCTGAGCGTACGTTGAACGCGCCTGGGCTCGCCCGGCCTTCAAGAAGCTCTATGCCGACCAGCTCGCTTACTTTGCGGCTGGAGCTCGAACCCATCGTTAATGACCGCTGGGCGTCCGGTTCTGGGTGGGAACGTGCCGGTTCGCCTGATCGCTCGAATTTCTGCTTTTGGGATTCCGCTGGGGCCAGCTCAACGGCTGACTTGAGTCGCAAAGCGGAATATCGGCATCGCGCCGCGATGGTTGAGATTCAATCGCGGCTCAATGCTCGCCGGAGAGCACCGAAGCGAATGCGATATTGCGCCGGCGTCACCCCGACCTTGCGGCGGAAGAGACGCCCGAAAAAACTCGCATCCTCATAGCCGACTTCACTCGCCACCGCTTCGACCGGGAGATCGCCGGTCTCCAGCATCTGCTTGGCTTGCTCGAGCCTGAGCGCGTGGATGTAGTCGATTGCCTTCATTGCCGTGGCCTTGGCGAAGCGGCGCACGAAGGAGCGCTCGGACAGGCCTGACAACTTGGTCATGGCGGCGACGGGCGAGGGCGTCCGGTAGTTGCCTTCGGCCCATTTCTGGCAGCGGTTGATCACCGCGTCGTCGGTCTGGCGAAAGCGCATCAGCGCGGCGAAGGGCTGCTGGCCCATGTCGTGCCACTGCAGCATGTAGACCTTGGCGACCTGCATCGCCTCCTTGAGGCTGACGAAGCGCGCGATCAGATAT
>NZ_RZRW01000718.1:0-2579 GCF_003998745.1 Mesorhizobium sp. M7A.F.Ca.US.014.04.1.1
GGATTGAACGCGCCTTCCGGGCGCGGCGCAAGCGGCCAGCGCGAAGCGGTCTCCCGCCCCGGTCACCCAAGCAATGAGATAACGCTGGCGAGTGCCGATTTATTCCCGGTCGGGGTGAAATCTTATTGTTCTTGCTTGCCTTTATCCGTTTTCCCTCGCCGCCCGTGTCAAAAGCCGCTGATAGAACAGGCCGATACCGATCAGAACCGCGCCGAGGCCGATGAAGGATAGCGCCCGGAGTACGCCTTCCAACTCCGACATGTCGAATATGAAGACCTTCAGCACGGCGATCGCGATCAGCGCGGCCGAAGCGATGCGCAGCACCTGCGATTTCAGCCAGACGCCAGCTGAGAGCAGCGCAACGCCAATCACCAGCCAGAGCGCCGAATAGGTGTAGGTTTCCAACTGGCCGAGGCCGCTCCACAGGCCGATGAATTCGCCCTTGAACAGGCGCCTCACCGACAGCGTGGCATAGGCGAAGGCAAGCGCGGCAGACACCACGGCCAGCATCTGCGCATACCATTTTGGCCGCTTGTCCCTGGCGTAGAGCGCCAGTCCCCCGGCGGCGACCGCCGGCAGGAGATAGGCGAGGAACAACAG
The DNA here is from genome assembly GCF_003998745.1 of Mesorhizobium sp. M7A.F.Ca.US.014.04.1.1. Taxonomy (NCBI): domain Bacteria; kingdom Pseudomonadati; phylum Pseudomonadota; class Alphaproteobacteria; order Hyphomicrobiales; family Phyllobacteriaceae; genus Mesorhizobium; species Mesorhizobium sp. M7A.F.Ca.US.014.04.1.1. Next base: position 601 of record NZ_RZRW01000718.1, read on the forward strand.
GTTGAACACCGGGATACGGCCGGTCGATTCGTCGGTAAGCAAAGGATTCAGCACCACGAAATGCCTGACAACGATGAAAGCGACCGAGGCCACACCGGCGGCCATCGAACCATAGCGCAGCACCGAGCTTGGCGAGCGCATGTCGATGGCGACCAGGATGGCGCCGGCGCCGATGGCGATCAGGGTGTAGATCGACTGTTCGGCGAGCGTCATGGCACCCGTGTCGATGACGCCGCCATGCATGGCGTGGCGCACCAGCATGGCGAGCGTGAGCAGCGCAAACAGCGCCGCCGCCGCTTCCATGGCAAGGCGCGGTCGGCCGTTGGTGGTGCGCGCTAGCTGCCACGCGGCGAAGCCGAAGGCCAGTGCGGGCACGCCGTAGCCCGGCAGCAGCCAGTTGAACACCGGCGTCGTCGACAGGAAGCCGGCGCCGACAATGGTCGGGTCGAAGGCGACACGGCCAAGCACCGCGATCACCGCGCCGACCGAAATCCAGCCGAGCACCGGATAGGAGCGCCAGCGCGTGGCCAGCGCCGGCACGATGGCCGCCGCACCGAGCAGGATGGTGGTCCAGCCGGAATCGAAAGCCATATGCATGAGCAGGAGCCCGGCGATGGCCGCGCCGCCCAGGGCAAACGAGACCGCGACACCGCCCTTGAGCGGCGGCTCCTCGGCCCGCGCGATCCACTCGCCGCCGGCGGCGAAAATGACGACCAACAGTGCCGCTGCGGCGGCGTAGACAGGGTCACGGTCGAGATTGCCGAAAGTGAACCAGAGCGCCAGCAGGACGACCAGCGGGACGATGACGCCCCACGCCGCCCATGAGGCCGCACGTATCTGTGTCCCAGCGGCGAACCGGCGCGCGGCCCAGAAGCCGGCGCCGATGAAGACCAGGCCGAGTGCGATGCCGATGCGCAAGGTCAGCGCGTTGGACGTGGCCACCGGCAGTCCGTCGACGCCCAGGGCGCCGCCCGAAAAATCGGAAGCGATCGAGGTTGGCGGGATAATGCCGAGATAGATCAGCACCGTGACCAGTCCCGCGGCATAGAGGAGCGGCAGCGCCAGCGGACGATAAAGCGTGACCGCCACCATCGCGGCGATCACCACCGCGCCCGGCAAGGCATAGCCGGCGGCAGCAAAGGCCGGGTCTACCGACAGGCCCAGTGCCGAGAATGCGACGAACAGGCCAGGCACGATGGACGGCCAGTCGAAAGCCCTGTCTGGCGTGGTTTCGTCGCCACGGCGAGCGAGCCAGACAAGGGCGAGCACGGCCAGCGTGACGGCGTCGATGAGCAGGATCGCAGAGAGGTTCGCCCCCGGCGCATCGGTCATATAGAGAATGGTCCAGACACCGGTGCCGAAAAAGGCAGCCGCCATCAGCAACTTCCAGTCGCGCATGCGGGCGATGACGCCGGTGGCGGCAAGCACGATGGCGAGATAGCCGAACAGCGCCCAGGGATTGGGTGCCTGCGAGGCGACGAGCACCGGCGTCACCATGGCGCCGACAAGGCCGACGCCGGCCAGCGCCTGGCCGTGGACGAGCGCAGCGGCAATGGTTGCCACACCGATGGCCCCAAGCAGCGTGAAGGCGAGCGCCGGCCCGATGAAACCGTAAATGCCATGCGCGGCGTAGACGGTGCCGAACAGGATGAAGGCACCGGCCGCTGTCAAGATCGCCGGAATATAGGCGCCCGCGGCGCCTTGTACGGGCATCTTGAAGCCGGTGCGGCGGACGAACTCGCCGCCCACGACCAGCACAAGGCCGAGCGCGCCGGCCATGGTCAGCCGTACGCCGGGGCCGAAAATGCCGGCTTCGATGGTGTAGCGGATCAGGAACAGACCGCCCAGCGCCAGGGCGATGCCGCCGACCCAGACCGCCCAGCGGGTGCCGAGCGCGGTTTCGACATCGGATTGGCGGGCGGCTTTCGTCGCTCCGGGAAGCTCCGCGGGTTCCACCGCCTTCGGCGCCGGTTCTGGAG
>NZ_RZRW01000719.1:0-2579 GCF_003998745.1 Mesorhizobium sp. M7A.F.Ca.US.014.04.1.1
GGCAAGGCCGTCCCACATCCCAGCAACGAGGCATTCTTTCCATGGCGAAGATCAAGGTGGCGAACCCGGTCGTCGAACTCGACGGCGACGAGATGACCCGCATCATCTGGCAGTTCATCAAGGACAAGCTGATCCACCCTTATCTCGACCTCAAGCTGGAATATTACGACCTCGGCGTGGAACACCGCGACGCCACCAACGACCAGGTGACGATCGATTCGGCCAACGCCATCAAGAAATACGGCGTCGGCGTGAAATGCGCGACGATCACGCCTGACGAGCAGCGCGTCGAGGAGTTCAAGCTGAAGAAGATGTGGAAGTCGCCGAACGGCACCATCCGCAACATCCTCGGCGGCACCATCTTCCGCGAGCCGATCATCATGAAGAACGTGCCGCGCCTGGTGCCCGGCTGGACCAAGCCAATCATCGTCGGCCGTCACGCTTTCGGCGACCAGTACCGCGCCACCGATTTCCGCTTCCCCGGCAAGGGCAAGCTGACCATCAAGTTCGTCGGCGAGGACGGCCAGGTGATCGAGCACGATGTGTACGACGCGCCCGGCGCCGGTGTCGCCATGGCCATGTACAATCTCGATGAGTCGATCCGCGAGTTCGCCCGCGCCTCGCTGAACTACGGCTTGCTGCGCAACTACCCGGTCTATCTGTCGACCAAGAACACCATCCTGAAGGCCTATGACGGCCGCTTCAAGGACATCTTCCAGGAGGTCTACGAGGCTGAATTCGAGACCGAGTTCAAGTCGAAGAAGCTGTGGTACGAGCACCGCCTGATCGACGACATGGTAGCCTCCGCCCTGAAATGGTCGGGCGGCTATGTCTGGGCCTGCAAGAACTATGACGGCGACGTCCAGTCCGACACGGTCGCGCAAGGTTTCGGCTCACTCGGCCTGATGACCTCGGTGCTGATGACGCCGGACGGCAAGACGGTGGAAGCCGAAGCCGCGCACGGCACCGTTACCCGCCACTATCGCCAGCACCAGAAGGGCGAGGAAACCTCGACCAATTCGATCGCCTCGATCTTCGCCTGGACGCGGGGGCTCGCCCACCGCGCCAAGCTCGACGACAATGCCGAGCTGAAGCGCTTTGCCGACACGCTGGAAAAGGTCTGTATCCAGACGGTCGAGTCCGGCTTCATGACCAAGGACCTGTCGCTGCTGATCGGCCCCGACCAGCCCTGGCTGTCGACCACCGGTTTCCTCGACAAGATCGACGAGAATTTGCAGAAAGCGATGGCGTAGGCATGTCGTCCAAAGGCTTCGCTCGATATTGATCTCGTGCGCGACAGCACTGAGTTAACGACAAAGACTTGAGGCGTGTCGAAGTGCAAATCTGTCTTCCGTGGATGAGCTGGATTTGCGAAAATAGGTAGATGTAAATGGCTATGTGGTTCGATCAGCAAGAACGGCTAAAGAGTACCAAGGGCAAAGAGCTCTTGGACTCCATGCCGAAGTTTGAGGTGCAAGCTGCCAATGTCGCTCCCGCTCCGGCGGAGCTTGGAGGCAAGATCACGCTCGTCATCGAAGATGGCAAGCCCGTTGTGAAGATAAAAGAATAGAGCGTCGCCCGCATCGATCATAGCGTCAACACCACATCGTCGAGCAAGCCCATCGTCTACGGGGCGGACTATAGCGTCTATGTGCGCATCGTCCGCCTCGTGCTTGAGGAAAAAGGCATCGACTACGAGCTTGTGCCAGTCGATGTCTTTGCCGCCGACGGGATTCCCGCCTGGTATTTCGAACATCATCCGTTCGGCCGCATCCCGGCCTTCGAGCATGACGGATTCCGGCTGTTCGAGACGAGCGCGATTGCCAGATATGTTGACGAGGCGTTCGACGGGCCAGCGCTGCAAGCGACGGAGCCTCGTGGCCGCGCAACCATGAACCAGATCATCGGCATGCTCGATGCCTATGCCTACAGATCGATGGTCTGGGATGTCGCCGTCGAGCGGCTGGAGAAGGCTCAGCCGGATGAGGCGTTGATCGCCGGCGGCCTTGCTCAGGCGAGCAAAGCGCTTCGGACGCTGTCCGCGCTGAAAGCGCCGGGACCGTGGCTGCTGGGCGACCAGCTGACGCTGGCCGACCTGCATGCCGCACCGATCATCGGTTATTTCGTCAAGGTCGCCGAGGGGCGAAATCTGCTGGCCGAGTTCCCTGATATCCGGGACTGGTATGCGCGCATTGCGGCTCGGCCGAGCTTCGTGCGGACTGAAAAAATCGGCTGATAAGTGACGTCCGCTGTCCCTCCAACCGTTGCTTTAAATTCAGTCCACTCGCCTACGCCGCTTCGAGTGCCGCCCTTACCGCAGCAATCGCATCATCGGCCTTGGAAGCGTCGGGGCCGCCGGCCTGGGCCATGTCGGGCCGTCCGCCGCCGCCCTGCCCGCCGAGTGCCGCCGAGGCCACTCGGACAAGGTCGACGGCGCTGAAGCGGCCGACGAGGTCGTCGGTGACGGCCACCACGACGCTTGCCTTGTTGTCTTCGCCGGCGCCGACGAAGACGACGACGCCGGAGCCGAGCGACGTCTTGCCGGCAGCGGCCAGCGGCTTCAGGTCCTTCGGTGAGAC
>NZ_RZRW01000072.1:0-15521 GCF_003998745.1 Mesorhizobium sp. M7A.F.Ca.US.014.04.1.1
GTCAACCTCCTCGGCCTGGTGAGCGCCGCACTGGTCGTCGCCTGCTTCACGTTCAAGGGCGGCCGCGAGACGTTGCAAATCTGTGTCGACTCGCTCGCCGAAGGCGCCAAGAACGCGCTGCCGGTCGGCATTGCCTGCGCCATTGTCGGCATCGTCATCGGCACGCTGACGCTGACCGGCATCGCCTCGACCTTCATCGGCTGGATCATCTCGATCGGCGAGGACAATCTGTTCCTGTCGCTGGTGCTGACCATGGTCACCTGCCTGGTGCTGGGCATGGGCATTCCGACCATTCCCAACTACATCATCACCTCGTCGCTGGCCGGGCCGGCGCTGCTCGAGCTTGGCGTGCCGCTGCTGGTCAGCCACATGTTCGTGTTCTATTTCGGCATCATGGCCGATTTGACGCCCCCGGTGGCGCTGGCGGCGTTCGCCGCCGCACCGATGGCCAGGGAAAGCGGCCTGAAAATCGGCATCCAGGCGACCAAGCTGGCCATTGCCGGCTTCGTCGTGCCGTTCATGGCGGTCTACACGCCGGCGCTGATGCTGCAGGACGCAGGTCCGATCGCCGCCCAGTTCGGCTATCCCGTCGAGGTCGGCTACATCGTCGCCAAGGCGTGCATGGGCATCGTGCTGTGGGGTGCCGCCGCCGTCGGTTTTCTGGTCACCCGCATGGCGTGGTGGGAGCGGCTCGTCGCCTTCGCGGCCGGCGTGCTGCTGGTCGCCGCGGTGCCGCTCACCGACGAGGCCGGCTGGGTGCTGGCGCTGGCCTGGATCGGCTGGCACTGTTTTCGCGCGCGGCAGGCTTCAGTCAGAACATGAGCCTGTGCATCCTGGCCGCGGGCAAGACGGTAACGCTCTCCGTCGCCGCCTTCACGCTGTCCTGGACGCATTCGGTGGAACGGACGCGCTGGCAAGAAGACTGGAAGGTCACGTCCTCCGGCCTGCAGGTGGTCGAAGCCCGGATCGAGGGCTCGGGCGCCGGCATGGAGCCGCCGGAAGGCGCGGTGCTGAAGGAGGGTTGGTGGAGCTATGCGCCTGATGTCGGCCCGCAGCGGCGCGTCGTGCTCGCCGCTTCAGGTGCAACCAGCGACGGCTGGACACTGTGCACGGTTCAGGGCTGCCGGGAATTGGGGAGGACGGCAGGCGGACCGATCGTGCTCGAGCCGTGCCGGCCGGATGGCACGAGCCAGCCGCGGTAGCGCATAGCCACACCCTCAGCCAAGGAACCGCTTGCGCAGCTCCGGAGAAGGAATGTCGCAAGCATCCTTCCTGCCGAACAGGGCGTAGCGGTTCCTGGCGATGCGATCATAGAGCCAACCACGCAGCGGGCGCGGCAACAGCAACAGTGCCTTGGCCGCCCGCCAAGGCCAGCCGAGTTCCGCCATGACGGCGACAAAACTGTCCAGCCGCGTGAAGGCGACGCCGTCGATCAGGACGAGATTGGTTTCGTAAGAGTCGGTGCGCAGTCCATGCTTCCGGAACAGCGCTTCACCGAAGGGCGACTGCGCGGTGGCGAAGCGGAAACGGCCTTGGCGGTCGAGCCTGACCACCATGCGCACGAAACCGGAGCAGAGCACGCAGACGCCATCGAAAACGATCAATGGATGGCGTGAGTCGAGAACTGTTTCGAAGGGACGAGTTGACTGGGGTCGAACTGGTTGAAGATGGTCCGTCACGCTGGCCTCGGCTGCTCGTGTCCTATGACACTAAGCCGGCCAGCGATGGTATCAAAGCCGTGGCGATGTCGCACGGCGCCTGTCGGCGAGAGCGGGACGCTCGGCGCGATAGGTGGTGGCGCGGATAGAGGCGGCCGGCCTGCAGATCCGGCTGTTGTGGCGATTTTCGAAAGCCATGATCAGTGCGCGCCCAGCGAGTTGCCGCGACGGGCGCAGGCCGGGCCGGGGCCGCGCATGTAATAGCGTTCGGGCCGGTAGGTCGGCGCAACGAATTCGCGGATGGCGGCGGCATAGCCGATGAGGTGCGCGAGGAAGTTCATTACCTTGTCCCTGTCCCGATTTTCGGATGTCCCTTCCGAATTGCGGTCATCATAGCGTCGAGGCGTGAATAGTCGGTGAACGTGATGTTAATATCTGGTCGAAAATGCCTTGCTTCGTGGCTGGAATGCGGCTGATTCGGGGTCTTTCCGTGCAGTTGGTTGGCATTCCGGCCAATGTGACTTTTGCATCACATATGTTTCGTTTGAATGTCGCCTGCGCGCGGTTCTGTTTCAACTTTTGCCGAGCCCGCGAAATTTCCGTGCTGGCGGCCAGAACCACTCAGGCGGCCCCTTGGCATCCAGATCGGCGCGGGAGCGCGGAACTGGAGCGCGATCTGTCCGTTCTCACCTTCATCTGGTTCTGAAGGGAAGATATCATGGCGCCGCGTCCGGCCTGGAGAGGCTATCTGAAGCTTTCGCTGGTCACCTGTGCCGTCGAACTGACCAATGTCGTCACCCATACGGAGCGGGTCTCGTTTCGCATTCTCAACCGCAAGACCGGCAACACGGTGAAGCGCCTCTATGTCGATGCCGAAACCGGCAAGCCGTTGGAGGAGGATGACGAGATCAAGGGTTATGAACTCGACGATGGCAATTTCATCCATATCGAGGAAGACGAGATCGAGGCGGTGCAGATCGAATCCTCGCACACGATGGCGCTCGACGGTTTCGTCGACAAAGCTTCGATCCAGCAGATCTATCTCGACACGCCCTACTATGTGGCGCCCGCCGACAAGGTGTCGGAAGAGGCGTTCGCCGTCATTCGCGATGCGATGGCGGGCAAGAAGATGGCCGGGCTGGCGCGTATCGTGCTCTACCGACGCGAACGGCCGGTGGTGATCGAACCGCTCGGCAAGGGCATGGTGCTGACGACGCTGCGCTACGACAACACGGTACGGCAACCGGACACCGTCTTCGGCGACATCGAGCCCGTGAAGACCGATCAGGAGATGACCGATCTGGCCGAGTTGATCATCGACAAGAAGAAGACGAAGTTCGATCCCTCGAAATTCGACGACAAATACGAGGACGCGCTGCTGGAGCTGATCCGCGCCAAGAAGGCCGGCCACAAGGCGCCGAAGGCCAAGGCGGCGCCCAAACCTTCCAATGTCGTCAATCTGTTCGACGCGCTGAAGAAGAGCCTGTCGGACTCCGGGTCATCGAAAACATCTTCGTCGGCGAAGGCCAGGCCAGCGGCCAAACGCGCCAAGTCGAAAGCCAGCGCGCCCAAACGCAAATCGGCGTGAGGAACCCAACGGATGGCCAGCCTCGAACAATATCACTCCAAGCGCGATTTCAAGAAAACCGCCGAACCGGCCGGCAAGGTCGCCCGGACCAAGCAGGGCGAGGCCGGCGGCATCTTCGTCATCCACAAGCATGCCGCGACGCGGTTGCATTACGACTTGCGGCTCGAGCATGACGGCGTGCTGTGGAGTTGGGCGGTGACGCGCGGCCCGAGCCTCGACCCGCATGAGAAGCGACTGGCTGTCCATGTCGAGGATCACCCGATCGACTATGCGCCGTTCGAAGGCACCATTCCCAAGGGCGAATATGGCGGCGGTTCGGTTATCGTTTGGGACGAGGGCACCTGGATTCCCGAGATCGACCCGGCCAAGGCGATGAAAAAGGGCCATATCAGCTTCGAGCTCAGGGGACACAAGCTGCATGGGGCATGGCATCTGGTGCGGCTGAAGCCGCGAGCGGGTGAAAAGCGCGACAACTGGCTGCTGATCAAGTCGGACGATGCCGCAGCGCGTCCCGGCGAGGACATCCTCAAGGAAGCGCCTGAATCGGTGAAGTCCGGCCTGACGATCGAGGAGGTCGGCGAGGGCAAGACCGCGAAGGGCGAGAAGCCGAAAGTCTGGCATTCCAACAAGCCGGCCGCCGTCAAGACAAAAGCCGGCAAACGCCTCGACTTTATCGAGCCGCAGCTGGCCACGCTCGAGCGCGATGCGCCGCCGGGCAAGGACTGGCTGCACGAAGTGAAGTTCGACGGCTATCGCATGCAGGCGCAGATCGCCGGCACCGATGTGCGGCTGCTGACCCGCACCGGCCTCGACTGGACGAAGAAATTCGGCGGCGAGATCGTCGCGGAGCTGGCCGGGCTGAAGTGCAGCGACGCCATCATCGATGGCGAGGTGGTGGTGCTGGCCGACAGCGGCGTCTCGTCTTTCGCGCTGCTGCAGCAGGACCTGTCGGCGAAGCGGACCAATCGCTTCATCTATTACGTGTTCGACCTGATGCGGCTCGATGGGCAGGATCTTCGGCGCGAGCCGCTGGTCGAGCGTAAGCAGGCCTTGCAGGAACTGCTCGGCGAACAGTCCGACAATGCGGCGGTCCGCTTCAGCGACCATTTCGCCGAACCCGGCAAGATCATGCTGGAGCATGCCTGCCGGATGGGCCTGGAAGGCGTCGTCTCCAAGCGTGCCGATGCACCCTACCGCAGCGGCCGCGGCCCGACCTGGGTCAAATCGAAATGCACGGCGCGGCAGGAATTCGTCATCGGCGGCTACCTGCCGTCGGACAAGACCGGGCGCGGACTGCGCTCGATCCTGGTCGGCTTCCACGAGGGCGGCAAGCTGCATTATGCCGGCCGCGTCGGCACTGGTTTTTCGGGCAAGGGCGCCAATGAGCTGAAGGCAAAACTCGATGCGTTGACGGCAAAATCATCGCCCTTCGCCACCGCCGTGCCGAAGGGCAAGGGCCTGGTCTGGGTCAAGCCTGAACTTGTCGGCGAAGTGGAGTTTCGCAGCTGGACCTCGGACCGTATAATACGCCACGCCTCGTTCCAGGGGTTGCGCGAGGACAAGCCGGCGGAGGAAGTCGTGCAGGAAAAGCCCAAAGCGGCGACAGGCAAGCCATCGACAGGCAAGAGCACGGCCAAGCCGGCATCAGGCGGCAAAGCCGCCGGGTCGATCACGACCACGGTCAAACTCTCGCATCCCGACAAGCTGCTGTGGCCGGACGAAAACATATCCAAGCAGGGCCTGCTCGACCATTACGCACAGGTTTGGCCGCGCATGGAACAGTTCGTGGTCAACCGGCCGCTCAGCCTGGTGCGGGCGCCGGACGGCGTCGGCGGCCAGCGTTTCTTCCAGAAGCATGCCTCGGCTGGCATGAGCGACAAGATCGCGCGCATGAAGGACCCGACCGACGGCGAGGAAATCCTGTTCATCCGGGATTTCGATGGTGTTGCCGCACTGGTCCAGTATGGCGTGGTCGAGATCCACATCTGGGGGTGCACGATCGATGAGATCGAGAAGCCCGACCAGATCATCTTCGATCTCGATCCCGATGAAGGTGTCGACGTGAAGGCGGTGCGCGAGGCGGCACTCGATATCCGGGGCAAGCTCGACGAGCTGTCGCTGCCGAATTTCGTCAAGACCTCGGGCGGCAAGGGCTATCACGTGCTGGTGCCGCTGAAACCGGCGGCGGATTGGGATGCGGTGAAGGGCTTCGCCCATGACTTTGCCCGCGCGTTGGAGCAGGGTGCCCCCGATCGCTACACGGCGACGCTGTCGAAAAAAGCGCGCACGGGAAAGATCTTCGTCGACTATCTGCGCAACGGCAGGGGCTCGACGACGGTCGCGCCCTATTCCTCGCGCGCCAAGAAAGGCGCCACCGTGTCGATGCCGGTGACCTGGCCAGAGATCGAGGCCGGCTTGCCGCCGAACGCTTTCCCGATCGGCGACAAGACGACGCTGAAGCAGCTGGCGAAAGCCGATCCGTGGAGGGAATTTTTCAAGCAGGGGAAGGCGTTGAAGCGGGGGTAGTTCGCGCAATTTGCCAGCGCAGCGATCCTTCGCGCCCCCTCTGGCCTGCCAGCGTGACGAAATCAGCGTCGGCTCCTCAGCTCAGAAACACCTTCTCGAAAGCCTGCTTGCCCGGCAGCGAGAAAATCACCGCGCGGCTGTCCTTCTCGCGGCGCGCCCATTTCTCGGCAAGGATCTTGTCGAGGATGGCGGCGCCCAGCGTGCCGGCGAGGTGCGAACGGCGCACGCTCCAGTCGAGGCAGGCGCGGCATACCGGCCGGCGCGGCTTGGTGTAGACGTCGATGCCGATCGCGGCGAAATGCGAAGCCGCCGATGGCCCGAGCCTGATCTCTTGTTCGTCGCGGACCAGTACGTTCTTGGCGACGAGCCGGTCGAGCATCGCCACTGCCTGCTCGCCGGCGAGGTGATCGTAGCAGACGCGCGCCACGCGCATCGCTGCATCGCGCGGACCCGGCCGCACACGCTTTGGACCGACGGCTTCCGCGACGCCTGTGATGGCTTCGATCATGCCCGCCACCTGCGGTCCGGCGAGGCCGTAATAGCGATGCCGGCCCTGGCTCGCCACCGTGAGCAGCCCACCTTCCATCAGTTTGCCCAGGTGCGAGCTGGCGGTCGGCAGCGAGACGCCGGCCTCGAGCGCCAGCTCGCTTGCCGTCAGCGCCGTGCCGCCCATCAGGGCATTTAGCATGTTTGCCCGTGCCGGGTCGCCGACCAGGCTGGCGATGCGGGCGATGTCGGGTCCTTCGCGCATAGTTCGTTCCTCATCGAAGCGTTCTTGTCAGATAATCACTATTCTCCGGTGAGATCAAGGAGACGACGATGGCCGCACGAACCGCTTTCCCCTCAGCCCCGCTCCACAGCCGTCGGTTCTTCCCGTTCGTCAGCTGGTTGCGTTCGCGGCTGCTGGCCCGCTGGTATGACCGCCATCTGCAGCGTCTCGACCTTGCCGAGATCGACGACCATCAGCTGCGCGACCTTGGCCTGACGCGGCAAGACGTGCGCCGCGAATGCGCGAAGTCCTTCTGGCAGCCCTAGCAGACCAGTCGGCACGACGTTTCGATGTCGTTCAAACTATTGACGCAGCCCCGAGGAGACCACAATGACCATCACCTGCTTCATCCGCTACGAGATCGACCCGTTCGGCAAGGCGGCCTTCGAGGAGTATGCGCGCAACTGGGGTCAGGCCATTCCGCGCTGCGGCGCCGATCTGATCGGCTATTACGCGCCGCATGAGGGCTCGGCGACGACCGCCTATGCGGCCTATAACATCGAAAGCCTGGCCGCCTACGAAGCCTATCGCGCCCGGCTTGCCGCCGATCCCGCCGGCAAGGCAAACTACGAGTTCGCCAAACGCGAGAGATTCATCCTGAAGGAGGATCGCATGTTCCTGAAACTGGCCTCAGGCCCGCACGCGAAACTGGTGCTGCCGTGATTGCCGTCATCTTCGAGGTCGAACCGGCGGAGGGCCGGCGCGATGCCTATCTGAGCATCGCCGCGGACCTGCGTCCGCTGCTCGACGGCATTGACGGCTTTCTCTCCATCGAGCGTTTTCAGAGCCTGGCCGATCCGAACCGCATCCTGTCGCTGTCGTTCTGGCGAGATGAGGAAGCCGTGAAGGACTGGCGCAACACCGAGGAACACCGGCAGGCGCAGAAGGCCGGTCGCGGCGGCATCTTTGCCGGCTACCGATTGCGCATCGCCCATGTCGTGAGGGACTATGGGCTGACGGAAAGGGACGAGGCGCCGGCCGACAGTCGGGCGGTGAATGGGTGAGTGAGGCTACTCACGCATTCCCGATCAGCACGCCGGCCGCGAACACCAGGGCGCCGCCCAGCACCACCTGGAAGGCGGCGCGCAGGAAGGGCGTCTGCATGTAGCGGTTCTGGACAAAAGCGATCGCCCACAATTCGAAGAACACCACCACCGCGGCAACCCCGGTCGCCGTCCAGAAATGCGGAATGAGATAGGGGAGTGCATGCCCGAGACCGCCTAGCGTCGTCATGATGCCGACGGTCAGACCGCGCTTGAGCGGCGAGCCGCGGCCCGACAGCTTGCCGTCGTCTGAAGCGACTTCGGTGAAGCCCATCGAAATGCCGGCGCCGATCGAGGCGGCAAGCCCGACCAGCAGCGTCTGCCAGGTGTCATGCGTGGCAAAGGCGGCAGCAAAGATCGGCGCCAGTGTGGACACCGATCCGTCCATCAGCCCGGCCAGCCCTGGTTGCACATAGGTGAGGATGAACTGGCGCTGCTCGGCGGCGGTCTCTTCATCCTTCACTTCGCCCGGCACATGTTTCTGCTCCAGCCGCTGCGCCAGTGTCTCATGGCCCAGTTCGGCCACCGCCAGATCGTCGAGCAGTTTTCGCGTCGAGGCATCCGCCGTGCGCTTGGCAGCCTCGACATAGAAAAGGTAGGCTTGCCGCTCCATCGCCTCGGCCTGGCTGCGCACGTGCTCGATGCCGAGCGGCCGGACCAGCCAGTCGGGCTTGCGCTCGTAATAGCCCTTCACATGTTCGCGCCGGATCAGCGGAATGCGCTCGCCGAAACGCTTGCGGAAAAGCTCGATCAGCGAATCGCGATGGCCATCCTCTTCCTCGGCCATCTCCTCGAACACTTTTGCCGATTGCGGGAAGTTTTCCGTCAGGCCGTCGGCATAGGCCCGATAGATGCGACCGTCATCCTCCTCGGACGAAATGGCCAGCGCCAGGATCTCCTGTTCGGAAAGCGATTCGAAGGGGCGGCGGCCGAAGCCGAAAACACGGGAAAGCATGAGGAATTCACCCTAGTTTAGAATAGTTCTAAACTAGGGCTCAAGGTGCCTCCGGTCAATTGCGCGCTTGGGTCGCGGTCAAGAATTGTTGAAGCTCGCATGCCGGGCCGACCCCTTCATTATCAGTGAATGTTCACCTATATAATTCAACCCAGCCAGAACAAGGAACCCGCAGATGACGGCAAAACAGCCTCCGCATCCCTATGACCCAAAGCCCGTTCTCGATCTCATCGCCAGCATCGAGGCCGATCTGCAGCGCCTGAAAGGCCTGGTCGAGCAGCAGGTCGAGAAATTCGACCCCGCCAATCCGCACAACAAGGCGCCGGACGGCAAACTGACCGAGGAAGGCGTCGAGTGCTGCTACCGCATGTTCGACGAGGGCAAGTCGCGCTATTCGGTCGCCCAGCAGATGAAGATATCCTTTGCCGCCGCCAGCCACCGCTTCAACAACTGGCGCAAGCTGGGCGGGAGCAAGAGGCAGAGGACGCTGTTGGGGTGAAACTCGTGAGACGGCGGCGGGACGGCGCCCCCCTCTGTCCTACCGGACATCTCCCCCACGTGGGGGAGATTGTCAGCTTCATTAGGTGTGCCCCTTCTTCAACGTTGGAAATTGGCGAAAGCGGATACCCAGCCGATCTCCCCACCCGTGGGGAGATGTCCGCAGGCCAGAGGGGGGCGTGCAGCCGAGGCGTTGGCGACCGTCTCGCTAAACCTTGTAACGGTCACATTTTTCCCATGGTGCGCCGCCTCCCTTTGCGGGCATCATGGAAAGACCCCTGTCCACTGGACCTCACATGACCGCCACCACCCCTCCCGGCATCGCCGACATCCACGCCGCCGCCGCGCGTCTCGCCGGCCTGATCGTCGAAACCCCGTTGATCGAATCGCAGGAGCTGAACAAGCGCTTCGGCGGCCGCATCCTGTTCAAGCCGGAGACGCTGCAGCGTACCGGCTCGTTCAAGTTCCGTGGTGCCTACAACAAGCTGTCGTCGCTGAGCGACGAAGAACGCAGCCAGGGCGTCGTCGCCTTCTCGTCGGGCAATCATGCGCAGGGTGTCGCCGCTTCGGCCGCGATGTTCGGCGTCAAGGCGGTCATCGCCATGCCTTCAGACGCGCCGGCGATGAAGATCGCTAACGTCCGCAAGATGGGGGCGGAGGTGGTGCCGTTCGACCGCTTTCGCGACGACCGCATGAGCGTGGTTCGCCCTTACGTGGAAAGAGGCATGGTGCTGGTGCCACCCTTCGACGACCCGGCCATCATTGCGGGCCAAGGCACGATCGGCCTCGAATTGATGCGCCAGGCAAAAGCGCTTGGCGTCGACCTCGACGCGGTCGTCATTCCCTGCGGCGGCGGCGGCCTGACCAGCGGCATTTCGGTTGCCGTCAAGGACGCCTCGCCCAACACTGCGGTCTGGGCGGTGGAGCCCGAGCATTTCGACGACACCCGCCGGTCGCTGGCCGCCGGCGCCAGGGTGTCGAACGAACCCGGCCACGCGTCGATCTGCGACGCGATCCTGACCGCGGAGCCCGGCCTGATCACCTTCGAGATCAACCGCAGGAACCTGGCAGGCGGCATCGCCGTTTCCGACAAGGCGACGGCACAGGCGATGCGCGACGCCATGGCCTATCTCAAGCTGGTGGTCGAGCCCGGCGGCTGCGTGGCGTTGGCGGCGCTGTCGTCGGGCGAGATCGAACTGTCCGGCAAATGCGTTGCCGTGGTGCTGTCCGGCGGCAATGTCGATTTCGGCACTTATGCCGGGATCATGGCCGCGGCTTGAGACGGGATGTCCAAAGGATCCGACATGGATCTGAGGCAGGTTTCGCCTTGGATCACTCCTCGCCCGCCTCCAAATCGTCGCCGGGCTGAACATGGTCATCTACCGCCCGCTCACGCGTTCTGAGCTGCCCGACGATACGGCATCCCTTGCCCGCACTCTCATCGGCAAGATCGTGGTGCGCGAACTGCCCGAAGGCATCGCCAGCGGCCGCATCGTCGAGACCGAGGCCTATGTGACCGGCGATGCCGCCGGGCACGGCTACCGGGGCCAGACGCCGCGCAACCGTTCGTTGTTTCTCGAGGCTGGGCACGCTTATGTCTATCTCGCCTACGGCATCTCCTACATGCTCAACGTCTCGAGCGAGATGCCAGGGGTCGGAACCGGCGTGCTCATCAGGGCGCTCGAGCCGCTCGAAGGCATTGCGCTCATGCGGCTCAATCGCGGCATCGAGCGCTTGCGCGACCTTGCGCGAGGACCGGGAAGGCTAGCCCAGGCACTGCGGATCGATCGTTCGCTCGACGGGCTCGATCTTTGCCGCAAAGGCCCGCTATGGCTGGCAACCGACGAGCATCAAGGCGGCGACATCGCCCAAGGCATCCGGATCGGCATTACAAAGGATGCCGATCGCCCGCTGCGGTTTTACGTCAAGGGGAGCGCCTTCGTCAGCGGCCCGAAATCGCTCAACGGTTAGTGGCAGTTATAAACCATGGAGATTGGCGAAAGCATTTCTCCCTTCGTCATCCACGGGCGGAGCAAGGAGCGAAGGCTGGTAGCAAGACTGGAGGTCGTGCGGCGTCTAATCCAGTGTCCGCCTGAATCGCACCAATGCTACGCCGGCAAACAAAGCCACGAACACCACCAGCCAGCCGATCTCCGTTGCCACGGCCGGCAGTTCGGCCCCCTTCAGCATCACCGCGCGGGTGATGCGTAGGAAATGCGTCAGCGGGAATATCTCGCCGAAGATTTGTGCCCAGTCCGGCATGCCGCGATACGGGAACATGAAGCCGGACAGCATGATCGACGGCAGGAAGAAGAAGAAGGTGAGTTGGAGCGCCTGCATCTGCGTGCGGGCGATGGTCGAAATCGTGTAGCCGAGCAGCACTAGCGCCAGCACGAAGATCAGCACGGCGGTCAGGAGCAGCGACATCGATCCGGTGAAGGGGATGGCGAACAGAAGTTTCGCCGCCGCCAGCACCACCACCACCTGCACGCCGCCGACCGCCAGATAGGGCAGCACCTTGCCCATCATGATCTCGAGCGGGCTGGACGGCATCGCCAGCAGGTTCTCCATCGTTCCGCGCTCGGTCTCGCGTGTCAGCGCGATCGAGGTCATCATCACCATGGTCATCTGCAGGATGACGCCCAGCAGGCCGGGCACGATGTTGTATTGCGAGATGCCTTCGGGATTGTAGCGCCGGTGTACGACGACATCGAGCTGACCCTTGGCGGCCTCGGCGGCGGCTTCCTGCGTGCCTTGCGCCCTCAGCAGCGCCTGGCTGGCGACTGTGCCGAGCGTCGAGATGGCGCCGCTGGCCACCGCCGGGTCGGTGGCGTCGGCCTCGATGAGTATCTGCGGGCTGTTGCCGCTCTCCACCCTCCTGGCGAAATCGGCCGGGATGGTGACGACGAAGGCAACGTCGCCGCGCGATATCAGGAACTCGGCCTCGGCGGCACTTTGCGCGACATGGTCGAAACGATAGTAACCGGTGGTCTGCAGCGCCGCGACAATGGCGCGCGTATAGGGATCGTTGCTCGTCGCCACGAGTGCTGCCGGCAGGCTTTTCGGGTCGTTGTTGATGGCGTAGCCGAAAAGCACCAATTGTATCAGCGGCACGCCGAGCATCATGGCGAAGGTGATGCGGTCGCGCCGCATCTGGATGAATTCCTTGATCAGCAAGGCGCCAAGCCGGGCGAAGGAAAAGACGCTGTTCATTCCATGTTGTCCTTCGAGCCGGACATGAACTGGATGAAGACGTCCTCGAGGCTGGTTTCGCCGGGCGAAACTTTCACGCCCTTGTGCTCTCTCTCGACATCGGCAAGCACGGCTTCGAGCTTCTTCTTGTCGGAGCCGACGACATGCAGCGTCGCGCCGAACGGCGCCACCTGATCGACGCCGGGGCGGCCCTGAAGCGCTTCGGCGACCTGATCGAGGCGCGGACCCTGCAGGACGAAGGTGGTCAGCCCGGCATTTTTCACCACTTCGGCGACAGTGCCGGTGGCCAGCATCTTGCCATAGGAGATGTAGCTGATGCGGTGGCAGCGCTCGGCTTCGTCCATATAGTGGGTGGAGACCAGCACGGTCAGCCCGCCGCTGGCGAGGCGATGGATCTCGTCCCAGAACTCGCGCCTCGCCTTCGGGTCGACACCGGCCGTAGGCTCGTCGAGCAGCAGCAATTTCGGCTTGTGCATGATGCAGGCGGCCAGCGCCAGCCGCTGCTTCCAGCCGCCCGACAAGGTGCCGGCCAGCTGGTTGCGGCGCGACGTCAGGCCGAGGTCCTCCAACGTGCTCGCGACATGCCCCTCGACCGGCTTCAGCCGGTAGAGCCGCGCCACGAATTCGAGATTCTCGCCGATCGTCAGATCCTCGTAGAACGAGAATTTCTGCGTCATGTAGCCGACTTCGCGCTTGATGCGCAGGCTGTCGGTGCGGATGTTGAAACCGAGCACCGTGCCTTCGCCCTCGTCCGGCGTCAGCAGGCCGCACATGATGCGGATGGTGGTCGTCTTGCCCGAACCGTTGGGGCCGAGAAAGCCGACGATCTCGCCCTCGGCAACCGACATCGTCACATGGTCGACGACGGTCTTGTCGCCAAAGCGCTTGACCAGGCCGTGTACGTCGATGGCGTTCATCTTGCGCTGTCCGCCAGATCGACATCGACGATCTGGCCGGGCTGCAGCGGGCCGGCATCGCCCTCCGGCCGCGCCTCGACGAGGTAGACCAGCTTCTGCCGGTTCTCGAGCGAATAGATCACCGGCGGGGTGAACTCGGGATCCGGCGAGACGTAGCTGACGCGCGCCTTAACATCCGGGCCGCAGCCGTCGCAATGGACGCCGAGCAAGGTGCCGACCTTGACCGAGGAGAAGGCGCTCTCCGGGATATAGACGCTGAGCTTGACCGCGCCGTCGGGCAGGATCGAAATCACAGGCGCGGTCGGACCTGATGTATCGCCCGGATTGCGGATGACGTCGTTGACGCGGCCGGGCGAAGGGGCGGCCAGCACCCGTTTCGACAGCCGCCACTGCGCCTGCTCCAACGCGGCCTGCGCCTGCTTGACCTGATTGTCGGCGGCCTTGATCGTCTCGGGGCGCGCCGGCAGGCCGCCGACGGCGAGATTGGATTTGGCCTGGCCGACCTGCGCATTGGCCGTTTCGAGCGTGGCCGACGCGGTGTCGAAATCCGCTTGCGTGCCGGCGCCGCGCTTGAACAGATCGGCGGCGCGGTCGTATTTGCGCTTGGCGTCGGCGGCCTGGGCGCTGGCCATATCGACCTCGGCCTTCAGCACGGCGATCTCTTCCGGCCGCTTGCCGATCTGCAGGTCGGCCAATTGCGCCTGCGCCTGGGCAAGGCCGGCCTGCGCCTGCGCGACAGCGATTTTTGCGTCGGCACTTTCCAGCGTCACCACGGTCGTGCCAGGCACCACACGGTCGCCGCGCTTCACCGTGACGGTCTCTACCTGCGCCACCTCGATCGGCGCCAGCAGCACGTAGTCGCCTTCGACATAGCCGACGGCCAGCGGTGCTGCCGGGGCACAGGCCGAGAAGAGCTGCGCGGCGAGCGGCAGCGAACACAGAAAGCTCATGGTCTTTGCCCCTTTGTCTTTGCCCCTTTTCTGGCGGCCAGTATGGCCTTGAGATTGCCCGATGTGACCGCCACCACCTTGGCGGCCTCCGCGGCGCCGATATCGGGCCAGCCCATGCGGCGCATCACCGCCTCACGGCCGATGCGGAAATAGATGACCTGGCCGATCAGCGTGAACACGGTGAGCCTTGTGGCCTCGCTTTCGGCGGGCTCGCCAGTTGCCTGTTCCCACAGCTGGCACAGCCGGCGATGGCTCGGCTCGAAGACACCGTCATAGATACGATCGAGGGCTGCCGTTGGATGGGAAAGTTCGCGCAGGATGAACTGCACGATCTCACCGGCCTGCGGACTGGCCACGACAAAGCCGACCATTCGCTCCAGCGCCGCGAAGAGCTGCGCCTGCGCTGCCTCCGGACCGACCGGCGCGGGCGCCTGCGCATTGCCGAGCGCCGGGCCGGCGACCGTCTGGATGGTCTCGACGATAAAGTCGGCGGCGGCCGTGCGAAGACCCTCCTTGCCGCCGAAATGATAGGCGATCGAGCCGATATTGGCTCGCGCCTCGGCGGCGATCTCGCGCGTCGAGGTGCCGTCGAAGCCCTGCCGTCCGAACAGCTTCAGTGCCGCCTGGACAAGCGCCGCGCGCGTCATCTCGGCGGGCTCGCGACGAAGAACTTTGGGCTCAGGTAGTTTGATCATAAGTGCACTTTAATCAATCGATTGATTAACGTCAACTTCTGTTCGTCATTGTCTTGCCATCGACGGCGGCAAACGCTTTAGTGCGCGGCCATGGGCAAGGAAGTCGAACGAAAATTCCTGGTCACCAGCACCGCATGGCGGGAGTTGGCCGAGGCCAATATCCGCATTCTCCAGTTCTATCTCGCTGCCGGCCCCGGGCGCACAGTGCGCATCCGCATCAGCGACGGCACTTCCGCCAAGCTGACGCTCAAATTCGGCAGCAAAGCGCGCGAGCGCGACGAATTCGAATACCCGATCCCGCTGTCGGAGGCGGTGGAGATGCTGGACTTCGCCATCGGACGTGTCATCGAGAAGACACGTCACCATGTTAGGCACCGTGGCTATCTCTATGAAGTCGATGTCTTTGGCGGACCGCTTGCGGGACTTGTGGTCGCCGAACTTGAGACGCCGGAGGACGTGCCGGACGAAATGCTGCCCGACTGGCTCGGCCGTGAAGTCACCGGCGAGCAGAAATTCTACAACGCGTCGCTCGCCCTTGGTGGGATTCCGGAGATCGCCGCATGAGCTTTCGCATCGATCCGCGCCTGCCGCTGACCGGCGAGGTCAGGAGAATCCTTGCCGAGGAGATCGGCAAGGCGCTGCATCATCTTGACGCCGCACGGAGCCGGCCGGAACAGGCGCTGCACAAATGCCGCAAGCGGCTGAAGAG
>NZ_RZRW01000720.1:0-2573 GCF_003998745.1 Mesorhizobium sp. M7A.F.Ca.US.014.04.1.1
ATGCTACCTTCATCGAACACCGTGAGGCGTCAGCCTGTCGGGCCGATCGGACCGGTCACTCCTGAAGTGGCTTGCTGCGCCGTCACGGCGGAGAGTTTCTGCCGTTTGAGCAGCATCGGCTTTTCATAGATCTTCTTCATGGTCACGGCCTCCCTCCGCAAAGTTCGATTGCGGCAGCGTCATCGCCGGCCGCGCTCCTGTCAAGCGGACCTGGTCGAGGGCCGGCCAACCCGAACGAAAATCCACGCCTCAATTCCTGTCGGCCGGCTTGGAACGCATGCGCGAAACCGTCTCGCGCTCGGCGCGTTTGGAGCGCAGCGGCGGCAGGTCGCGGTCGATCAGGTCCATGTCCTCCAGCACCATATCGCCCATGCGCTTGAAGGCGATGTCGAGCGCGCCGGCGCGGTGAGCCGAGCGCAGGAAGCCGGGCAGGGCGCGCACCGGATGGTCCCGCGCCAGCGGTTCTTCGGGAAAAACGTCGCTGGCGGCGACGATGTGGCCGCTCTTCACCGCCGCCATCAGCGCCGGGAAGTCCACCACGCCGGCGCGGCTGAGCAGGATGAAGGCAGCGCCCTTGCGCATGCCGGCAAAGGCGTCGGCACCGAGAAAACCCTGGTTCTCGCTGGTCACCGAGGCAACGACGAAGATGAAGTCGCTGGTCGACAGCACCTCGTCGAGGGAGGCCGGCTCGACGCCATTGTCGATGAGGATCGATGGCGGCAGCCATGGATCGAAGACTTTGGTGCGGGTGCGGAAGCCCGACAGCAGCCGGTTGAGCGCCCGGCCGAGATCGCCGAAACCGATGATGCCGACATCGGCGCCGGACAAGAGCCGCGCCGTCTGGTTGCCGTCGCCGCCCCACAGTTCCTGTCCCTGGCGGAAGGCGAGGTCGGCATCGACGATGCCGCGGGCGAGATTGAGTGCCATGGCAAGGCCAAGCTCCGCGACCGGCTCGGCGAACACCAGGCCGGTGGTGACGACATGGATGCCGCGCGCGAACAACGTCTCGTAGGGCATATTGTTGATGAGGTTGGTCTCGACATTGAAGACGCAGCGCAGTGTCTTCATCCGATCGAGCGTTTCGGGCGATATGGGCGGCTGGCCGATGATATAGCGCGCCTCGGCCAGCACGTCGGCCGGCAGTTTCGCGACGCCGTCAGCGGTCGTCTCGACGATGCGATAGTGCGCCTTGAGCCGCGCCAGCTGCCGGGCTGTGAAGATCAGGTCGAGCGTGCGTGGTTCAGGCGCACTGATGACCAGCGGCAAGGCGCTGTTGGACATGACTATTCCCTCTGTTCCCCAATGGCCAAAATACCTTGGATGAAACGATTTACAACATCGCGCGGCCGAGGAGAGCGGGATTGGCGCTGGGATGAGGTGACCTGTCGGAGCCGATATGTGCCGGCAATGCAACAGTGAAGAATCGTTTGACCGCGATGGCGTGGATACGACGTAAGAACCAGTAATGGCACAATTGACATGGGGCAGGGAATTGGTTCTGCTGGCGCCGTATCAATTCGGAGGGCACTTTACAGTGAAGAAATACGAGAAACCAACCTTGCAGAAGCGCGACAGGCTTTCGGGTGTCACGGCCCAGACTGCCCCATCGACACCTCCGCCGACGGCAACCTGAGCGGTTGGCGACTGACGCCTTCGCCCTATAAGGGCAATCAATATCGGCGATAGGGCGCCACTGGTCGCGCCCTATCGCATATTGGCCACGGGTGCCCGCCGTTGTCCCAGATGCCGGACCTTACGGCCGATGATCATCAGCTGGCGCGCGGTGTTGTTGCGCAGGCGCCGCACGCGCCATTCCAGCCCGGTGTCGGCGGTAATCGACTTGGCATAGTAACTGACCCGCATGCCATCCTCATCGGCAGCCACCTTGACCGGGTCGTCATAGAAGGCGTTGATCTTGTCAGCCGCCATGCCTGGAGTTTCGAGCCAGCGTGGAATGTGAACCGAATGGAGCTGATCGACATCGGTCATCACGCGGCCGATGCCGACGCCCGGCGTCGGACACGTGGTACAGAAAGCATCGCCGATGAAGATGACCCCGTCGCGGCGATGGCCTTGCGTCGTGCTCAGACTGATCTGCCTGACCTCGACAGGACTCGCGACTTCGAAGTTGCCGCATCGCACGGCTATTTCGGGCATCAATTCGCAGAGCATCTTTTGCGGCTCCTGGCGGAACGCCCGCGTCCACGGCTCGGCCACATTGCGATAGAGGAACATGTTCGCCCGCATCTTGTCGCCGAGGGGAAAGATGCTGATGTAGGCGATACGGTCGGCGGCCCGCCTGCTGTAGCAGGTGACGGACTGATGACCGAAATCGCTGGGCGAGATGGCGAGGTCGAATCCCATCGACAATGAATGCGCCTTCGATTGCTCGATACGCTCGACGCCGACGGCGCGCCGCACCGCCTCGCCGTGACCGGTTGCCACCACCAGCAGGCGGGCATCGATGACGGTGCCGTCGGCCAGCACAAGCCGCTGCCGGTCCGGTCCAGTCGAGACTTCGGTTACCTTGCCGACCGTCAGCGGCACTTGCGCCGTCAAGGCGTCGCGCAGGC
>NZ_RZRW01000721.1:0-2570 GCF_003998745.1 Mesorhizobium sp. M7A.F.Ca.US.014.04.1.1
CCGCCCTCCCCGCCAATGCCGGCTGGACGCACATGATCGGCATATCGCTGCTGTGCGGCATCGGCTTCACCATGAGCCTGTTCATCGGCCTGCTCGCCTTCGCCGGCGACGTGGCGCTGCAGGACGCGGTCAAGGTCGGCATCCTCGCCGGCTCCTTCATCGCCGCCATCCTGGGCGCTGCCGTGCTGCTCATGGCGTCCGCTAGGGGTGGCGTGGAGGACGGCGAAGAGGAGAGCCGGCCATAGACTGAAGGACGCCGCTACTCGCTCTCACCCTCCAGCGCCGGCACCGACACGCCGGCAAGCTCCGCCGCCAGCAGCCGCGAAGCGCCGGCCCGCGCGATCCGCAGCATCAGCGCCTTGCGCGTTGCCGCTGCCATGCGGTGCTCGGGCGCATCGCGCAGGATCTCGGCGCCATAGCCGTCGGAAAGGATGAAGCCGCATTCGTGCGGGAAGATCTCCGAGGGTACGCCGGGATGGGTGGCGAAGAAGAAGCGGTCGGAATGCAGCCGGTAGTCGGGCCATTTGCGGTCGACCCTGAAATCCTCGATCGAGGATTTGATCTCGATGATCCAGATATCGCCCTGCCGGGTCAAAGCGACGAGGTCGGCACGGCGGCCGGTGGCCAGCGACAGTTCGGGCAAGACATGCGCGCCCATATCCATGAGCAGCCGCTGCACACCGCGCCGCACCAGCATGGCGCGTTCGGACTGGCGACCGTCGATGAGAGGGTTGATTGGGATGGGCGAGATGATCGGCATGCCAGGCACCATGCCAGATTCTGTTCACGGTTTGAACCTGTTTTATGCAGGCGATTGTATATTCGATATACCCGGATATACCCAAAAGAAGTCAGGCATTGATCCTTGAAAGATTGAGCTTGTGGTGCACACCATCGTTCTCATGGGGACGGGCGGCACAAAATTGAACAGCACTGATGGTGAACAACTGTGGGCCTTTGACCTTGATGCTCTGCGCAAGGCTTTCAGAAAGTCCGTTCAGGAGCATAAAGTCACCACGGCTGATTGGGCGGAGCACGCCAAGCAGTTCCTGGAAAAACAGAGAGATCGTCAGCGCAAATCGACTTGATATGCTGCGCCGGTCAATTTCCATTTGGTAACTTTAAGATAGCAGCGAAAAAGTCTTTGCGCGTCACCAACCAAAGTCAGATGCAACCGCTTTGGTTCCGCGAATTCCGAATGGCATAAGCAGGGAGACGTCACTTCGACACTTTCGTGAAGTGCGCACCCCATCTGCGGGTGATGCATGGCTTTATGTAAATTAGCTAAAGCGAATATAAGAGAAAAGTGATATTTTGGAAGCAGCCGGGGCTCCCCCAATACACCCCGCTCCGGTCAGGCCCGGTGGCGGTCCACCCAAAGGAAGGCTACCGGGCCGATCCCTGCAACCAACCGGTGATCCGCTCGTTGATCCCATGCCGGGTTGATCCCCCGGCACTCCAGGACCTGCCCGCTGCCGAGGGGCGGCGGGCCTTTTTTTGCCGATTGATTGAAGCCCGCAGCGATAGCGAAGGCCCCGGCGGGCGCCGGGACCTTCGCGTTGCTGGTCTCGTCAGAAGTGGATCCAGAAGGATCTGCGGAAACATCTGCGGCGCCAATAGCCATTGCGCCAATAGCGACGGCAGCCCCGCCTCCACCCGCGTCGGCGACGGCGGCGGTGCCATCTGCGGTGCCGCACCAACTCGACGCCATCCTGGACACCGGGACCATCCGGGTCGAGAATATCGTCGGACGGTTTGTCGAGCTCGTCGAGAATGCCGGGCCCCGTATTCGGGATGCCGGCCAAGGCGGTGGCAGGACGCGCGATTGCGACGACGGTCGCAGCCCCTGCCAGCCCAAGCATTCCAGTCAGAAACAATCGCCGATCCATGCCAACCTCCATCGTTGATCATTGCGACAAGGGAAGACATAGAGCGGCTGATTGACGCGCCCAGATGCCGAAGAAAATTGGGTCAATCGCTCTGCCGTGCCGGCGGCGGGCCTTTTTTGGCGATCTCTGACAATCCACGCGGCCAATGCGCCTGTTCCCGGGGATCATTCCTCCGACAAGCCGGCCGTCGTTGCGGCCGTTTCAATGCTCACCGACACGCCCTGGCGCAGGGAGTTGCTGACCGTGGAAATCGCCGCGGCCCTTGTAATGATCTCGGCCGGGTCGGAGCCGTCCAGCGTCGTGCATGAAACCGCCATGGTTGACGAGGTCGCGAGCAAAGGCTTGCCTTCGAGGTTCAGCGTCACGGTCACGGCGATCTTGTCGAGCGTTACGCCCATTTCCTCGGCGACGTAGCGAAGATCGTTGCAGAAGCAGCCGCCGATCGCCAGGGCAAGCAACTGGCCGCCATTGAAGCCCAGGCCCATGCCGCCGGCCTTGCCTTCGGGCCGGTCGACGATGATCGTGTGGCCGCCGGCCCAGCCCATGGCGGCTCGCGTGTCCTCCACATTGCGCAGTTCGACGGTCATCGAGACCATTGCGGATGTCCTCCCGGCAGGAGTCGACCAGGCTTCGGGCGTCGTCGACATACGGTCATTATGCAGGCGCAGAGGCTCCCTTGTC
>NZ_RZRW01000722.1:0-2566 GCF_003998745.1 Mesorhizobium sp. M7A.F.Ca.US.014.04.1.1
ACCACAGGCACTACAAAGCCGATCGCCTTCCAGGCAGGCCGTTGTTCGATGTTGCCGCCGCGGCCCTCTATTGCCCCATGAGTCAAGGGCTTCGACTGACCACGGGCGCCGAGATTGCCCGCTTCGCGTCGACCAAGACGCCTTGGCAACTGGCCCGAGCCGAACGTATGGCGCGCGAGGTGATCGATTTCGGTGAAGCCGTCGAGCCTGAGCCCTGGGCAGGTTGGCGGCCATGCATGCCAGACATGCTTCCGGTAGTTGGCGCCGTTCCCAAAATCCCCGGCCTCTGGTGCAATTTTGGTCACGGCCATCAGGGATTTACCCTTGGACCCACAAGCGCCCGGCTATTCTCGGAACTGGCGGGCGGCAGGGCCGAAGATCAGGTGACTCAGGCTGTATCCCCTGTGCGATATCTCTGAACAACGGGGTAGCGGTTGCGCCGGATACCGCTTAGATCGAGCCCGCTTCGCATTGGACCTCCTTCCAGATTCCGCCGGTATCACCGCGGAGCCCAGATGTGCTCCTGGGCCTCCGACCGGTCGTGTTGTCGGGGACTTCAACGAGTCACGCCCCAGTGCGATTACTTCGCCGATGCCTGCATCGCACTGAACAGATCGACCACGCTTTGCGGTGCGGTGTCGTCAAAAAACCGCTTTAGGTTCTGCTCGGTTTCTTGGGCCACCTTGCCGCTTCGTGGGAAGAGTCTCTTTTCGTAGACAGTGAGTGCGGCTTCGATCTCATCAGGATAGGCAAGGAGCGCCTGGGCAAGCTCCGCGCCATCAAGCATGGCGAGGTTCGCGCCTTCGCCAGAGAATGGGGACATCAGATGCGCGGCATCGCCGAGTAAAGTTGCGCCTGGCACCCGGCTCCAGCGATGACTAACCGGGAGCGCATAGATCGGTCGAAGCACTGGATCGGTGTCGCAGTCCGTGATGAGGGCAGTCAGCTGCGGAGCCCATCCTTCGAATTGCCCGGCGATATGAGCCAACCCAGCTTCAGCGTCACTGAAATCGATCGAAGCGATCCAGTCTTCCGGTTTGTTCAAGGCGACGTAGACATGCAGACTTCCGTCGGCATTGCGATGCGCCAGGATACCTTTGCCGGGCGCAACGGCCATCAGCGTGCCGCTGCCGATCGCCTCTGCGCTCGCCTTGTGGCGCGTGTCGCCATCGAAAAGGAATGTCTCGACGAAACACGTTCCCGTGTAGGCCGGCTTTGAATCAGAAAGCAGTGGACGGACCTTCGACCACGCGCCATCGGCCCCAATGACAAGGTCGCAGGTCACCTTTGAGCCGTCCATGAAGGTGATCTCATGGCGATTGTCCTCGGTAGCTGCCACGGACGTGACCTTATGGTCCCAATGGATCATATCGGCCGGGATCGAATCGATGAGCATCTTGCGAAGCTCGCCCCGGTCCACTTCAGGACGCTCGCCGCTGTGGCTGCCCGGCCTGTCGAACAAGATATGACAGTCCTTGTCGACAATCCGTTTTGCATCTTCGCCAGGACGGACGAGCTGAAGAAACGAGTCAAACAGACCTGCGGATTTGAGGGCGAGCTGACCGTTGTATGCGTGAATGTCGAGAAGTCCCCCCTGCGCTCTCGATGCAGAGGAGGCGTCGGCTTCATAGACCGTGGCTGAAACGCCATGGACATGAAGAACGCGGGCAAGCGTGAGGCCACCAAGGCCCGCACCAATGATTGCAATATGATTTCGCATTTTTAGCGCTCCAATGCATCCGTCGGAATGACGGTTGCCATGAGCCCGACTTCTCGTCGGGCGGTTGCTCTCGGAGACGCTGGCCGAACCGTGCTGTGCACAGTTGACGTGTACTCACCTGCCTGACGAAGGTGACAATGGTCAGGCAGTTGTTTTTCGCGACGGAGCCTAGAATAGGTCGGCTCCTTGCACGAAACAAGGTCCCCCTTCCCAGGAGCCACCCCGCTTTGTAGAAGGCCTTTCGCAGCCAATGTCCCGCAATGGCGCGCTTGAAAGACAGGACAAAGGCTGGCCGGTTTACGACCTGACACGACTCCGATTATCAGGAGGAGCCGTTTTCCGCGTCCATTTCCGCTATATCCTGGAACCTGTCGGCAATCCTGGCGTGAACGCGTCCGCCGTTGGCTGCACCAATGGCAACCAGCACTTCATCGGCACCCGGTGCATCGGCGATCTGGAAGTTCGCGGTGATGAAATGCGAGCGCCTCCCGTTCTCGCTCTTGTGCATCATTGGCAGTGACAACAACGCCCCCGCGGCGTTTCTGGTGTTGCAGAATTCGAGATAGGTGGAGCCGCCGACGGCATCGCGGAACAGATTGCCAAAGCGCAGCGTGTGGATCAGCGCCGAGGCGTGTTCGATTTCGCCATTGATACCGACGGCCGCGGCCTTGCCGTAGGATTCGATCTCGGCCGGCGGCATCAAGGCGGTCAGCCGCTGCGTAAGTTCGGCGCCGAGCCTGGGAGCGATGTCGATGATCTCGGGGCGAAGGTTTTCGACGAAGCCCCGTCCCATCCACGGGTTCTTCAACACGGCGGCGACGACGATCGATGTGACCGGTTTACCAG
>NZ_RZRW01000723.1:0-2558 GCF_003998745.1 Mesorhizobium sp. M7A.F.Ca.US.014.04.1.1
AGCTCGAGTACCATTCAATCATGAAAAGCGACCGCTCGATGCGGCCGAGTTCCCGAAGAGCCTTGGCCAGTTGGCTTTCCTTCGGTGATGCCGAGAGCTTCTTCAAGATCGTCGAGGGCACGACGGCACGGGTGGTTATCGATGCCGCCAGATGAAGCAGATCGTCCCAGTGATCGAGGATCAGGGTGGTGTTGATTGGCGCTCCGATGTGGTTCGACAGCGCCGGGTATGCATCGCCTTTCTCGAACGTGTGGAACTTCCGATCTTTGAGATTGCGCAGTCGCGGTGCGAACCGCTTTCCGATCAGAGCGAATAGCCCAAAGACGTGATCGCTCGCGCCGCCTGTATCGGTAAAGTGTTCCTGGATGTCGAGGATCGTGTCCTGATCGAATAGTCCGTCGAGCACAAAGGCAGCCTCGCTTTCGGTCGGGCTGATGGGCAAGATGCTGAAGTAGCCGTACTGGTCTGACAGATGGCTGTAGAACTTCGATCCGGGCTCACTGCCGTAATGCAGATTGATATCTCCGCGCTTTGCGGCTCGGTCGCTTGCTCGGAAGAATTGGCCATCAGATGATGACGTCGTGCCATTGCCCCAAAGACGAGAATGCGGATGGCGGGTGTGTGCGTCCGTCACGCAGGCCTGGGCCGCACGGTAGGTTTCTGACCGCGCATGGAAGGTGCGCATCCAACTGATCTGGTGAGCGCTGATGCCTTTGGACGCGCTGGCCATCCGTTTCGGACCAAGGTTGGTTGCATCGGCCAGTACGCCAGCCAGCATGGCCGAGACATTCCTCGGAGTGTCACCCGTGCGAACATGGGTGAAGCAATCCGCAAAGCCGGTCCATTCATGCACCTCCCTCAAGAGATCTGGCACCTCGACCAACGGATAGAGCTCGCTGATCTCGGCATTTAGGTCCTCGGCTGCTGCGGGAACTTCGCCAGCTGCCGGCGTGACGATAAGCGTTCCACCTTCGAGACGAACACCGTCGAGCTTCCCGGATCGTGCCCTGTGCGCCAGGCGCTTCAGGTTGAAGTCGAGCATCTGCCGCGCTTCGGTAAGCCACGCCGCACCGTCCTCTTGGACACCAAGTCCGAGGCGACCTTCATCTTTCAGGATTGTGAACGTTGGCAGCGGCATCAGGTGCTCGTCGATCGGTCGGAAAGATCGGCTGCCGTCGACCCAAATGTCCGCGGATCTAAGGCGGTCTCGCAAAGCGGCGAGCGTAGCAATCTCATAGAGACGGCGATCGGGCTTCTCCTGCCCGAGGATTAGCCGTCGATCAGCTTGGCTGAGGTGGGTGACCGGGACGCGATCCGGAAGGCTCCGCCGCTTCTCGGCATAGAGCCGTTTCAGCAGCGAAATCGCCGCAAGAAGGGGGTCATGGCGGCGCGCTGAGCGGAATGTGAACGCCTGCAGGAACGCACCGGCGTACTTGTTGACGGTCGCATATTGCTCGGCCGCCAAGGTCAAAGGCGACGCCTCGTTGTCCTCGACCATCGACTCAAGCTCAGGCTACATCCGAAGCAACCGGTGCCATCCAACTTCTTGATCGAGAACCTCCAATGCGTTGCGGCCATAATCGTTCGCGGACTGCAGGGCTGTGATCGTGTCCAGGAACATGCGTAGCGCTTTGGCCGTATCCGGCCTGCAGTCCATGTGCCGCTGCTTCTTGCGGTTATTGGCTTGCGAGAACAGCCGGCCTATCAACTTGATGAACATCGACACTGCATCGTCAGTGAGCTTCTGGCCGAGCTTGATAATCTGCGCCACGATCAGCGCGTGTCGACGGCTGGCATTGAAGTCGTTGGCCAGCCATGCCGGTGTGGCGTTGCCCTCACGGATCATCTGATCCCACCGTCCAGATGATATACGCATCTGCAATTTCGGATCGATTTCTAGCTTGCGCAGGAAGGCGATCCGTTCGGTCAGCCCGACCAAGTTTGAAGCACCTGGCGCATCCGGCGCTGATCGCAGCCAATGAAAGCGCGTTTGGCCAATGGCCGGCTCAACCTCCAACAGCCTATCCAATGATTGAAGTGTATCGACCGAAATTTCTTCGATCAGCGCTCTCTCCGCCCGCCGACGGGCAATGGCGCGGGCGGCAAGACCGATCCGTTCGATCGTGTCGATCGCTGGCAAAAGAGATCCGCGTTCACGAAACATGGCGACAGTGGCACTCGCTATCGCGCCACCGTCGTCGGACGTCGTGGCCGCTTGAATTGCAGCCAGCAGCGCAGCTCTACGGTCTTGCCCCGTCGCGCTCCGCGCGGCCAGATAAACCATCAAGCGAGCAATATGATCGCGACGCGTTTCTTCACGGCGTGCATAGAGCGCAAACTTTCCAGCGTCGGCGCCAATCTGCTCAGCAACGTACTTTAGCATTGCGCGAGGCGGAGTTTAGTCGGTCGATAACACCCGGCCTGGATATCGCATCAGGCAGAGCTGAACGGCAAATCCGAACTGATTGTGTTCCCGTCTGCGAAGTCCAATCTCAAGCCTGTCAGCCGACGACAACGAATAGTGTCGGATGAGGCCGTCCTCATCGGTTGGTATATCG
>NZ_RZRW01000724.1:0-2555 GCF_003998745.1 Mesorhizobium sp. M7A.F.Ca.US.014.04.1.1
TCAGATAGGTGGTGGTGCCGACATCCAAAGCGATCGTGCGGTATCCCGAAACCAGCGCGGCCGCGGCCGCGGCAATCGCGGCCTTCGGGTCGCGGCGCTGGCGCAAGCGCGAATCGAAACTCGGCTCTTCGCTGTCCATGGCGACCAGCGGCGGGTTGTCGGCCTCGATCGCGCCGCCATGGATTCGGACCAGCCTACCCTCGCGTTCCAGTTCGACGAGATCGCGGCGGATCGTCATGTCGGAAACGGCAAGTTCGGCCGCTGCCGCGGCGACGGTGAGCGACCCCGTCCGGCGCAGCAAAGCCAGGATGCGTGCCTGCCGGTCGTGCGCGAGAAGGCGCTGACGATCGGCGTCGCGCGGTGCGCCATGCGGCGATGTCTCAGGAAGGGTGGTGTCGTCTGCCATCGATGTATCCGGTGGGTAAGCCGCCGACGAAGCGGTCTGCTGATCTTCACACTACCGCATGATCAAACATTTTCAAACAAAAATATGTTTGCAGTGTTCGATTTTATTGGTATGCATCTCGATATCAACAAAATGCGTTCCGCCATCAAGCAGAGAGAATACGACCATGCCGGCTGTCTCCGTCACGCCTCCCGTGCTTGCCGAACTCGCGGGCAAGCGAGCCTTCGTGACGGGCGGTGGCGCGGGGATCGGCCGGGCGATCGCGACCGCCCTGACGCGGCAGGGCGTCGCCGTGGCGATCGGCGATCTGGATCCCAAGGCGGCACGTCAGGCGGCTGAGGAAATTGGTGGCGGTGCCGCCGCCGTCACGGTCGATGTCCGCCGCCGCGATTCCGTCGAGGCGGCCTTCTCCACCGTACTGGAAGCGCTTGGCGGCTGCGACATCCTGATCGCCAATGCCGGCGTGTCCACCATGCAGCACGCGCTCGATCTGACCGACGAAGAGTGGGACTTCAACTTTTCGGTCAATGCCCGCGGTGTATTCCTGGCAAATCAGATCGCTGGACGGCATTTTGTCAAGCAGGGCACGGGCTGCATCGTCAACACCGCCTCGCTTGCCGCGAAGGTCGGTGCGCCGCTCCTGGCGCATTATTCGGCATCCAAGTTCGCCGTGCTCGGCTGGACGCAGGCCTTTGCCCGCGAGCTCGCGCCCAAGGGGATACGCGTTAATGCCGTCTGTCCGGGGTTCGTCAAGACCGGCATGCAATCGCGCGAAGTCGAGTGGGAGGCGCATCTGCGGCAAGTCACGCCCGAACGGGTGGTCGCCGACTATATTGCGCAGACGCCGCTCGGCCGGCTCGAGCTGCCGGAGGATGTCGCCGACGTCGTCGTGTTCCTCTGCTCGGATCAAGCCCGCTTCATGACCGGCCAGGGCGTCAACGTGACCGGCGGCGTCTACATGACCTGACGGCCTTTCGGCGGCTGTAGCCGGATCCTGATGCGGGCACGCGCCTATCCAAAAAAGTGAACACATATGATCAGAAGTTAGGCTTTTAATGTTATATTTTGTTCTCTAAGATGACCGTTCGCTCGACTTCGGCCTTCGGCGTCAGCCGGGTCAGACGGGTTCATGAGGAAAGTCTATGGCGTCTATCGAGCTCGATCGCGTTTCCAAGCTCTACGGCAATGGCAATTACGGGGTGCATGAGGTCGATCTCACCATTCCCGATGGTGAATTCGTGATCTTTCTCGGTCCGTCGGGATGCGGCAAGTCGACGACGCTGCGGATGATTGCCGGTCTGGAGAGTATCTCCTCCGGCGATCTCCGCATCGGTGGCAAGAGCGTCGCCAATGTCGCCCCGCGCGACCGAAACGTCGCCGTGGTGTTCCAGAGCTACGCGCTCTATCCGCATATGTCGGTGCGGCAGAATATGGCCTTCGGGCTGAAGATGCGCGGCACCGACGCGGCGGTCATCGATGCCAAGATTGCAGACGCCGCTAACCTGCTCGGTCTGCAGAATCTTCTCGGCCGCAAGCCGGCAGCGCTTTCGGGTGGCCAGCGGCAGCGTGTCGCGCTCGGCCGGGCGATCGTTCGCGAACCGGCGGCCTTCCTGCTTGACGAACCGCTGTCCAATCTCGATGCGCAACTGCGTGCCGAGATGCGGCTCGAACTCGTGAAGCTGCACCGGCGCCTCGGCCGCACCATCGTCCATGTCACCCACGACCAGGTCGAGGCGATGACCATGGGCGATCGCATATGCATCATGCGCGATGGTCGCCTGATCCAGGCCGGCCGGCCGCTTGAAGTCTATGCCGACCCGGTCAACACCTTCGTCGCACGCTTCCTGGCGACGCCGCCGATGAACCTCATTCCGGCCACGCTTCAGGCCGCACCTGGCGAAGGGCTCTCCGTCCTGACCGACAGCGGTGCCGTGCTTGCCGTCCCCGCCCGCCACCGCAACGCTTATGGCGAGCGTGCCGGGCGCCGCGTCATTCTGGGCGTGCGGGCCGAGGATTTCCACGAAAGCCCCGACAAGCCGGACTGGCAGAAGATTGCCGTACGGGTCGTGGCCGTCGAGGCTCTCGGCGCCGAGAACGTCCTGATCGGCCAGATTGCCGGTCACGCCACCGGCAGGGATGATGCTCACCC
>NZ_RZRW01000725.1:0-2550 GCF_003998745.1 Mesorhizobium sp. M7A.F.Ca.US.014.04.1.1
GAGCGGCAGATGCGCATTCTCGCCGAGGGCATCGCTGCCGCCTATAATGTCACCGCCGAGGTCAAGTACAGCAGGGAGTTCGTGCCGCTGCGCAACGATGCCGAACTGGTCGATGCCGCATTCGCCGCCGCCAGAGGCGTCTTCGAACCCGGCAACATCGCCGTCGCCCGCGAGCCGATGACCGCTTCGGAGGATTTCGCCCGCTTCCTCGACCACGTGCCGGGCTGCTTCGTCTTCCTCGGCAATGGCGAAGCTTCCGCGCCGCTGCACAATTCCAGCTACGACTTCAACGATGACGGGCTGCTGTTCGGCACGAATTTCCATGTAGCCGTGGTCAGGCAAAGGCTGGGTGGCGACGCGGGAAGATGATCGCGTTTTGATCGCCAACTCCCGGGTTTATTGAGATTGCCGGGATGATGGTCAAGACAAGCTCTTGACGGCTGGTGACCGATAGGGCCGTGTGCGTCGGTACGTTTTTAACAAAGACAATCCCCCGATGACGCAGGGGAAAGACTCAGCTAGCCTTACCTGTGCGGCGGACTTAATTATCCGCTTGGCCGGCGCTTCACTCCTCCCAAGCGGCGCCGGCCTTCTTCTCCAAAAGTTCGTCCGGGACGCCACAGCGGGTTGCGGCAGCACGCGAACCTCGCAAAGGCCAAGTTCCGCCTCCGGTTGCCTCGAGAATGCATCGGGAGCGCCGGCGAAACCGCCCTCCATCTTCGACTGCGCGCGTGGACGATTGGCAAGGGAACCAAAGGCTGTTTCTACGGTTGGTTCTGCTCCAAAGGAGTGTTGCACCATGTTCCGTCTGCTCGTCGCCGGCGCCTTCGCCTATGTCACTTATCGCATCGCCAGGAAGATGGTCGAAAACGTGCCCGATACGGTCGACCCGCTGCTGTTGCCGCCGTCGCAACCTGATCGCGAGACCTTGCGACGGCAGTCGGCCGACATGGGTGTCGATCCGCAACGCTAGCCGCGATCCCTTCTCTTCAGACCGGCCCCAGTCCTGCATGGGTTAGGTGTGCCCGCATCGATGTTGCGAACAAAGCAGAAACGATGCTTGATGGGCGATGAACCTCGCCACCGCTGATTCGACCTTTCGGGAACCGACCGTCCAGCCTGCCTATCTCGCGCGGCTGAACGATGCCCAGCGCCAGGCCGTCGAGCACGGCGCCGGTCAGATTGCCGGCCCGTTGCTGGTCATTGCCGGCGCCGGATCTGGCAAGACCAACACGCTGGCGCATCGCGTCGCTCATCTGATCGTCAAGGGCGCCGACCCGCGCCGCATCCTGCTGATGACGTTTTCGCGCCGCGCGGCATCCGAAATGGCCAGGCGCGTCGAGCGTATTGCCGGCGAGGTGCTCGGCCGCGATGCAGCCGTCATCACCGATGCGCTGACCTGGGCCGGCACCTTTCACGGCATCGGCGCGCGGCTGTTGCGCGACTATGCGCTGGAGATCGGTCTCGACCCGGCCTTCACCATCCATGATCGCGAGGATTCCGCCGACCTGATGAATCTGGTCCGCCACGAACTCGGCTTCTCGAAGACGGAAGCGCGTTTCCCCACCAAGGGCACTTGCCTTGCCATCTATTCGCGCGCGGTGAACGCGCAGGCGCCGCTCAACGAGGTGTTGGGTTCCGCCTTTCCCTGGTGCGCCGGCTGGGCGGAGCAGCTGAAAGAATTGTTCGCCGGTTATGTCGAGGCCAAGCAGGCGCAAAACGTGCTCGATTACGACGATTTGCTGCTCTACTGGGCGCAGATGGCGGCGGAGCCCGAGATAGCGGCGCATCTGGGCGGGCGTTTCGACCATGTGCTGGTCGACGAATACCAGGACACAAATCGCCTGCAGGCTTCGATCCTCATGGCGCTGAAACCCGACGGCGCCGGGCTGACGGTGGTGGGCGACGATGCGCAATCGATCTATTCGTTCCGCGCCGCCGAGGTTCGCAACATCCTCGACTTCCCCAATCAGTTCGCGCAAGCCGCCGACGTGGTGATGCTGGAGCGCAATTACCGCTCGACCGAGACCATCCTTGCTGCCGCCAACGCGGTGATCGGCGAAGCCTCGGAGCGCTTCACCAAAAACCTGTGGTCGGAGCGCAAATCCAGCGACAGGCCAAAACTGGTGACCGTGCGCGACGAAGTCGAGCAGGCCAATTTCGTCTGCGACACCATCCTGGCCGAGCGCGAGGCGGGCACAGCGCTGAAATCCCAGGCGGTGCTGTTTCGCGCCTCGCATCACAGCGGGCCGCTGGAGATCGAACTGACGCGGCGCAACATTCCCTTCGTCAAATTCGGCGGCCTGAAGTTTCTCGATGCCGCCCACGTCAAGGATGTGCTGGCGGTGCTGCGCTTTGCCGAAAACCCGCGCGACCGGGTCGCCGGTTTTCGCGTATTGCAACTCTTGCCTGGCATCGGCCCTTCGGCCGCCGCGCAGATCGTCGAGACCATGACGACGGCGCTGGACGAGGCCATGGGGCTGGCCGGCTGGCGTCCGCCGCAACGCGCGGCGGACGACTGGGCTGGCTTCGTCGCGCTCTATTCCGGCC
>NZ_RZRW01000726.1:0-2545 GCF_003998745.1 Mesorhizobium sp. M7A.F.Ca.US.014.04.1.1
TGTTGACCGATGCAACCGCCGATCTCGCCATGACGCTGCTTTTGATGTGCGCGCGCCGTGCCGGAGAGGGCGAGCGCGAGCTGCGCTCCGGCAAATGGACCGGCTGGCGGCCGACGCATCTCTGCGGCACCCAGGTCAGCGGCAAGACCGTCGGCATCATCGGCATGGGAAGGATCGGCCAGGCCATGGCCAGGCGCTGTCACTTCGGCTTCGGCATGGAGGTCGTCTTCTTCGACAGCCGGCCGGTTCCCCACCCCGGCATGCCGGCGCGGCAGCTGGCGACTGTGGACGAGGTGCTGGCGGCCTCGGATTTCGTGTCGCTGCATTGTCCGGGCGGTGGCGAAAACACCCGCCTCATCAACGAACGCCGTCTTGCCCGCATGAAGAAATCAGCCTTCCTGATCAACACCGCGCGTGGCGATGTGGTGGATGAGGACGCACTGGTCCAGGCGCTGCGTGAGCGTCGGATTACTGGTGCCGGGCTCGACGTGTTCGAGACGGAGCCGTCCGTGCCGCGCGCCTTGACGGAGCGTGAAGATGTCGTGCTGCTGCCCCATCTGGGTAGCGCCACCAGCGAAACGCGCATCGCAATGGGCATGCGGGTGATCGACAATCTGTCGGCCTTCTTCGAAGGCCGCACCCCGCCTGACGCAGTGAACTAGCTCCCCGTTTCAGTTCCAACACCAGGCATGGCGACGCCGAAAACCGTGTCCGCCTTTTGCCGCCAGGAGACGAGCAGAATGACCGGCTTTTTCCAGAGGAACCTCAAGCTCCAGGATGCGGTGGTCGCCGATGCGATTGCACGCGAGATGGGCCGGCAGCGGTCCGAAATCGAGCTGATCGCATCCGAAAATATCGTTTCGCCGGCTGTGCTGGAGGCACAAGGCTCGGTGATGACCAACAAATATGCCGAGGGCTATCCGGGGCACCGCTACTACGGCGGCTGCCAATATGTCGATCTGGCCGAAGCGGCTGCCATCGACAGGGCCTGCCGGCTGTTTGGCGCGGCGCACGCCAATGTGCAGCCGCATTCCGGCGCCCAGGCCAACGGCGCGGTGATGCTCGCCATGCTGAAGCCGGGCGACACCTTCATGGGTCTGTCGCTCGCCGCCGGCGGGCATCTGACGCACGGTGCCCGGCCGACACTGTCGGGAAAATGGTTCAACGCCGTGCAATACGGCGTGCGCCAGAGCGACTGCCTTATCGACTATGAGGAGCTGGAGGCCAAGGCGCGGGAAACACGGCCAAAGCTGATTATCGCGGGTGGATCGGCCTATCCGCGCATCATCGACTTCAAGCGCATCCGGGCGATCGCCGATGCCGTCGGCGCGCTGATGATGGTCGACATGGCGCATTTCGCCGGCCTGGTCGCCGGCGGCGTGCATCCCAACCCGGTCGAGGTCGCCGATATCGTCACCACCACGACGCACAAGACGCTGCGCGGCCCGCGCGGCGGTATGATCCTGACCAACAACCAGGACATCGCCAAGAAGCTGAATTCGGCGGTGTTCCCTGGCCTGCAGGGAGGCCCGCTGATGCATGTCATTGCTGCCAAGGCCGTTGCCCTGGGTGAAGCCTTGGAGGACGGGTTCAAGACCTATGCCCGGCAGATGGTGGCGAATGCCAGAAAGCTGGCCGCGACGCTTGGCGAGCGCGGATTCGACATTGTCTCCGGCGGAACCGATACGCATCTGCTGCTGGTCGACCTGCGCGGCAAGGGCCTGTCCGGCAAGGACGCGGAGGAGGCGTTGGGCAGGGCAGGGCTGACCTGCAACAAGAACGGCATTCCTTTCGATCCGGCGCCGCCTGCCGTCACCTCCGGTATACGGCTGGGCACACCGGCCGCCACCACGCGCGGTTTCGGCGAGGGCGAGTTTGCCCGTGTCGGCAATCTCATAGCCGACGTGCTGGATGCGGTCGGAACGCAATGGGGCGCCGAACAGGAGAAGGCGGCTCGGCGGTCGGTCGAGGAGCTTTGCGAGGCATTCCCGATCTACGAGCCCAGACCCGGTTGACCGTCCGGGGAGCGCGCCACAGGCAGATACATGGCTGCCGCGGACAGGGCATTAGCCACAGATATGGTTTTGCGTAGCAGCGCCATTCGTGACGAGTTGCGCCTGTCCTAACGTCATCGCGAAATCACCGCATACATCCACCGCCAAGTTTGTCGTCCGAGCCATTTTGCAAGCAATTTCCGTCGATTGACGGAAGTGGCGCCTTCGGCTGCGGACGGCAGGAGGAGCTTGGATCCATGGGTGCGGCGTTTTCCGGGGAGCGGGTTGCCAGCCTCGAAAGATACCCTGGCTTTTTTTGATCTTTTGAATGGAGAGGAAAATGAACATCAAGAGCCTTCTTTTCGGCTCAGCTGCGGCTCTGATCGCAGTTTCCGGTGCGCACGCCGCCGACGCCGTCGTTGTTGCCGAGCCGGAACCCGCTGAATACGTCAAGATCTGCGACGTCTACGGCGCTGGTTACTTCTACATCCCCGGCACCGAAACCTGCCTGCGCATCGGCGGCTATTTCCGCTACGACGTCGGCGTGGGTG
>NZ_RZRW01000727.1:0-2535 GCF_003998745.1 Mesorhizobium sp. M7A.F.Ca.US.014.04.1.1
CTCGAATGGTCGGTCGGAAACGTGTTGCCCGGCTGGACCAGCCTCGCCGCGATCGTGCTGATCCTCGGCAGCGTCCAGCTTATGGTGCTTGGAATCTTCGGCGAGTATCTCGGGCGCATGTACATGGAGACAAAGCGGCGGCCGCTCTACTTCGTCAACGAGATCGTTTCGCGCAGCCAGGCGGTGGAGGACGGCGAATTGCCGGTCCATCGCCTGCAGGAGATGGCAAAGAGGGCCGCACGTGCTTGAGGCGGAATTCGACCAGTTTGCGCGGGAATATCAGGAGCAGCATGCCGCAAGCATAAGGCTGAGCGGCGAAAACCCGGATTTCTTCGCCAGGTACAAGATCGACGACGTCGCCGCGACGCTGCGGCGGGCCGGTGTCAAACCGCGACGAATACTGGATTTCGGCGCCGGCGTCGGCAATTCGCTCGGCCATATGCGCAACGCGTTTCCCGACGCGGAGATCACCTTGCTCGATCCTTCGCGGGAATCGCTCGACATCGCCAGCAAGCGCTTTCCCGGCCAGGCCGCCTTCACGCATTTCGACGGCAAGACAATTCCCTTTGCCGACGGCAGCTTCGACCTGGCCTTCGCGGCCTGCGTCTTCCACCATATCCCCGAGAACCTGCAGATCGGACTGTTCGCCGAGATCGGCAGGGTGCTGGCCTATGGCGGCAGCTTCTTCGTCTTCGAACACAATCCTTGGAACCCGCTGACCACGCACGCGGTGAGGAACTGTGCCTTCGACGAAAACGCGGTTTTGATAAATTCGCGCGAGATGCGCGGGCGCATGGCCGAGGCGGGCCTTGCCAATACGAGGATCGTCTACCGGATTTTCTTTCCTCGGATGCTTGCGAGACTGAGGCCGTTCGAGCGCTTCCTCACCAAGGTACCTGTCGGAGCCCAATATTTTGCGCATGTGGTCAAGCCTGCCGTTTGACTTCCCGAGGATGCTGCGATTTGGCGCCGTCGGTCTGTTGAACACGGCGCTGGGATACGCGGTCATTCTGGCCGGGCTTGCGCTGGGTCTGGGCGACATCCTTGCCAACGCCACGGGCTATGCCGCCGGCCTTGTCCTCGGCTTCTTCCTCAACCGCCAATGGACCTTCAGCAGAGCCGATGGCTTCAAGCCCGGGACCGCGCTGCGCTATGGGGGTGTCTTTCTGGTCGCCTACAGCATCAATCTGGCCGTCGTAATCGCCGCCCGTTCAGCAGGCATCGTCGAAAACCCGCTGGTCCACCTCGCGGGAATCTGCGTCTATTCGGTTGTTTTCTATCTTGGCTCGGCTCGCTTCGTGTTTGTGGGGCGTGGGGACGACAGCACCGACCGCACAGTTCGGGTGCCCGACAAGCCTCGGCGGCAGCCCGCCAATCCAACACCTTGAACACCCAACTGTCACCGGAACCGATTAGAGGCGGCGCAGCATGAACGACGCTCAGGCCAGTGCGGCGGCCGCGACATACAACGAGCGGAGCAGGCTGATCTTCTGCCTGCTCGCGGCCTTGGCGATGGCGGGTGCGTTGGGTGCCCAGGCAGGCGCCACCCTGCAGGATCCCGACAGCTGGTGGCAAGTGAAGGTCGGTCTGGATTTCCTGACTAACCGGACATTTCCGACCGTCGATCCCTATTCCTACACGTTTGCCGGCCAGCCCTGGATTGCCAAGGAATGGCTGGGGCAGGTCCTGCTGGCTCTTGCCTACCGGGCGGGCGGCTGGAACGGGGTCGTCAACGCGATCATCGCCTCGATCTCCCTGACGGTTTTCCTGATGGGGTGGTTTCTCAGCGCATGGCTGAAGCCGATCCTGGCGATTACACTGGCGTTCGCCGCGGTGTTCCTGATCAACCCGATCTTCACGGCGCGTCCGCATGTCTTCACCTTCCCGATCATCGTCATCTGGACAGCGGTCCTCTTCGGTGCGGCAAGGGAAGAACGGGCGCCGCCCTGGTGGCTGCTTGTGCTGGTCGTATTATGGGCGAACCTGCACGCCACCTTCACCTTGAGCTTCGTCATCGCGGCTTTCGCCGGTCTCGATCTGCTGGCGCGCACGGGCCTGTCGAAACCGTCCCTGCTGGCGAAGTGGATCGCGTTCGGCCTGCTTTGCCCGCTGGTGAGCCTGATCCACCCCTACGGCGTCCAGGCCATCCTCGCGACGCTCGCCGTGGCCTACGGCAATGAGGCGGTGTCGCTGATCATGGAATGGAAACCGTTCAGTCAGCCGGACAGTCCTGTCCAGGAAGCGGCGATGCTGCTGGCGCTTTTCGGGCTTCTGGTGTCCCGGTTGCGAATTGGCTGGGCCAAGGCGTTGTTCGTCGTCTTCACCCTGCATGTCTATCTCGCCCATGTGCGCTTCATGTATCTGTTCTTCCTGCTGATTCCGCTGGTGATGGCGGCCGAGGTCGCACAGCAATATCACTCGCTTTCAGCCACCGCATGGCTGGCCGAAAAGCGCGACGGGCTGGAGAGATTCTTAGCCAGACGGTTCTACGCCATCTGCGGCACGGCAGCCGTTCTGCTGATCGGCGGGGTCGCC
>NZ_RZRW01000728.1:0-2533 GCF_003998745.1 Mesorhizobium sp. M7A.F.Ca.US.014.04.1.1
CTCCGCAGGGATGCGAGACTGTCGTCGCCCTCTATGAGCAGCGCTTTGATGCCGGCAGCGTTGCTGTTCGATGCTTCACCAAAAATGCCGGGATCGGTCGCGCCGGTCCTGTCCCAGGCCAGAAGTTCGCAGGCCTGGCCGCCTTCGACATTGCGCACGGTGATCGCGTCGCCGGCCTCGATGTCGATCAGCACCGCGCCGTTGCCCTGGATCGTATAACGCTCCATGCCCGGCGGCAGCGCGATCTGGCCCGGCCTCAGGATGAGGCTAGGCTTGGGCGGTCCGGCAGCAATTGCGGGGTAGGGCGACTGGCTCATCTCAGCCTTGCGGTTCGAGAAACAAGTTTGCCTGTGCGTGAAATTATTTTAGCAGCAAGAATAGCAGTGCGGTTGGGTTTGGCAAGGCGGAGGTGGCGCGCTTTGCCTTCTCCCCTTGTTGTGGGAGAAGGGAAGACTAGCCAAGGCTAAGCCAGTCTCTCTGTATGGTTGATGTCGACGCCGTACTCCGCGCCCGAATCCAGCATCGTATGCCAAAGGCTCTCGGCAAACGTCGCAAACATCAGAACGTTGAACACCGCCTGCCCATCCGTCCGATCACTGTCGCGCCAGAGCGTGACGCTGGTGTGATCCATCGACGTCGCGGCGGCGGCGCCAACCGGAAACGAATCGGGATGCAAATCGATCGACGACAGTTTCGCCAGCATTGTCCGCGCCTTGGCGCCGGAGATGCTGACCAGAACCCGCGCATGCGACTGGTCCGACAGCGAGCCGGACAATGCGGGCTCCAGCGTCTGCATCGTGTGCTTGCCGCCCTTCGACAGCACGAAGAACTGGTCCGGTCCCGACCAGATCAGCGTTGCGTCCGAAGTCCGCACCGCCTTCGGCGCATCAGGGACAGCAACACCAAACCGAGCCTTGGCGGCTTGTCCCAGCTCGGCCGCCTGGCCGCGCCGCGCCATCCCCTGGATCAGATCAAAATTGCGGATCTCGGTCAGCGAAATGCCGGCCTCGATACCGCGTGCGCCATCTGTACCGGTGACAAGCGCATGCTCGAGTGGGCTGCGAGAAACCCAGGAAAACTCAACCACGCTGGCGCCCTCCATCCGGGTCGTAGAAGACGGGATTGCAGAGTTCGACGTCATAGTCTTCGCCGCGCAATGGATCATGCGCGTGCACGATCTCGCCGATGCGTTCGCGGCCGCGTTCGACAAGCGCGAGCCCGATCCACTGATCCAACGTCGGCGAGAAGCAGACCGAGGTGACATAGCCCTGGTCGTTGCCGGGGCCGGGCGTCTGCCCCTTCGGGATGATGTGTGCGCCGGAGCGCAACCGGCGTGTCTCGTCCGTCGGCTTGATGCCGACGACGACCTGGCGATCTGGGGCTACCAGCGCCTCGCGTCCGGCCATGACGCGGCCGATATAGTCTTTCTTGGTCGACATCATCTTGCCCAGACCAAGATCGGCCGCTGTCGTCGTGCCGCTCAGTTCCGGTCCGGCGATGTGGCCCTTTTCGACGCGCATGACGCCGAGCGCCTCGGTGCCGTAAGGCGTCACGCCGAATGGCGCGCCGGCCAGCATCAGATTGCGTGCCATCGCATCACCGAAGCGTGCCGGTACCGAGATCTCGAAGGCCATTTCGCCGGAGAACGAGATGCGGAACAGCCGCGCCTTGAGGCCGCCGCGCAACGTCACTTCGCGCGCGCCCATGAACGGAAAGCCTTCGTTGGAAAGGTCCTCGGACTCATCAACGATCTGTTTCAGCAACTCCCGCGCGCTCGGTCCGGCGATCGAGAACTGCGCCCACTGGTCGGAGACGGAAGTGAGCTGCACGTCGAGCTCCGGGAACAGCACCTGGCGGCAGAATTCGAGATGCTGCATCACCAGACCGGCCTTGGCCGTGGTGGTGGTGAGAAAATAGTGGTCTTCGGCCAGCCGCGACGTGGTGCCGTCGTCATAGACGATGCCGTCCTCGCGCAGCATCAGACCGTAGCGCGCCTTGCCCACTGCAAGACTGGAGAAGGTGTTGATGTAGACGCGGTCGAGGAAGGCGCCGGCATCCGGACCGTGCACGTCGATCTTGCCGAGCGTCGAGACATCGCAGAATCCGACGCCTGAGCGCACCGCCTTGACCTCGCGCGTCACCGATTCCAGCCAGTCCTTCTCGCCCGCGCGGGGGTACCACTGCGCCCGCTTCCACAGGCCGGTGTCGACGAAGACAGCACCTTGTTCCACGGCCCAGTGATGCGACGGCGTCAGCCGCGTCGCATGGAAAGTCTCGTCGCGGTGATGGCCGGCGAAGGCGCCGATGGCGACGGGCACGTAAGGCGGCCGGTAGATCGTTGTCCCGGTCTCGGGGATCGAACGGCCGCTGACCGCAGCCATGATGGCGAGGCCGGCGACATTCGAGGTCTTGCCCTGGTCGGTCGCCATGCCGAGCGTGGTGTAGCGCTTCAGATGCTCGACCGATTCAAAACCCTCGCGCTGCGCCAGCTCGATGTCGGACGCGGTGACGTCGTGTTGCTGGTCGACAAAGG
>NZ_RZRW01000729.1:0-2532 GCF_003998745.1 Mesorhizobium sp. M7A.F.Ca.US.014.04.1.1
TAGCGGGACTGCTCGCGGTCACGATCGGGCGCCGACGGTTAGCGGCCGCCGGCAGCGTGCTGGCATTTTTGATCCTTGCACTGTCAGCATGGACGTCGCTCGGCGCCATGATGCTCAATCCGTTGGAAGAGCGCTTTCAACGCCCGCCGCTGCCGGAAAAGGTCGACGGCATCGTCGTGCTCGGCGGCGGCTTCGAGGGCGCCATCAATCTGGCGCGCGGCGGCTATGAGCTGAACAGCAGCGGCGATCGGATGGTCGAGACCGCGATTCTCGCCCGGCGCTTTCCCACCGCCAAGGTGGTCGTCTCCGGCGGCACCGGCGCGTTGTTTCTCGATGGCGAGGGCGATGCCGCAACCGCGCCGCGCCTGCTCACCGCGCTTGGCGTGGCCGCCGACTGGATGATCCTGGAGAACAAGTCCCGCAACACCTATGAGAACGCGGTCTTCACCAAGGAGTTGGTAACGCCGAAGCCCGGCGAGACCTGGCTGCTGGTGACCTCGGCCTTCCATATGCCGCGCGCCAAGGCGCTGTTCGACAAGGCCGGCTTTGCAACCGTTCCATGGCCGGTCGACTATCGCACCTCGGGACGGGAAGGCGTCGGCCTGTTCCGCGACAATCCAGCCGATTCGCTGCGGGCCACCACCATGGCCATCCGGGAATGGATCGGGCTTTTTGCCTACTGGCTGTCAGGCCGGATCGATCAGCCTTTTCCGGGCGGCTGACCGATCACCGCCTGCCTGGCCGCCGAGAAGAACTGGCGCCGCACCAGCACCGCCAGCAGCAACAGCGTCGACAACACGAACACCATGGGGTCGACGAACCAGCCGAGATAACCGATCGAGAAGAACACGCCGCGCAGGCCGGAGTTGAAGTGCTTTCCGGCCAGCATGTTCATTTGCGCCGCACGCCACACCGCCGTTTCGGTGACCGGATTGCGCGAGGCTTCGCCATGCGGGATCGGTACGGCGCCGATCAGGATCGTGCAATAATTGAACAGCCGGTACGCCCAGCCGAATTTGAAGAACGAAAACGCCAGGATCAGCACCAGCCCAAACACCTTTATCTGGAAGGCCGCGCGCGACGGCGCGCCACCCAGAGGCAGGTCGCTGAGCACTTCAAGAACCCGGTCGGACGCGCCGAGCAGGGCAAAGCAGCCGCCGATCGCGATCAGCGAGCTGGAGGCGAAGAAGGCGGTGCCTTGCTGCAGCCCGCTCATGATGGCGGTGTCGACGATGCGGATCTCGCGCTCGGCCATGGTCCGCATCCAGGCTTGCCGCTGTGCATTCATCGCCGTCGTCAGCGACATCCGGCTGACAAGCTTGCCGTCGGAGGCAAACGTGTGCAGCAGCCACGCGACGAGGAAGAAGGCCAGCGCCGCGAGATCGGCTGTCGAAAGATCGAGGGAATCGCCCATGGCCTGAATTTATCACATTCAGGGCGATCGCTTCGATGTCCGCATTCAGCGATCGTGCCAATGTCGCTGCCGGAGCAAACAAGGTCGGCGGGTGCAGCGCCGCGATTTCCAAAAGAGCGGAAACATCGTGGGAATTCCTATATGTAGTCCTCGACCTGACTCCAGGAGACAACGCCGCGTGTTCCTTTCGGTTTTCGACCTGTTCAAGATCGGCATAGGACCCTCGAGTTCGCACACGATGGGACCGATGACCGCCGCGGCGCGGTTTCTCGACGAGGTCGCGGGAAATGACTGGCCGCGCCCGGCGGGTGTGAAGGTCGACCGCCTTGGCGCCAGCCTGCACGGGTCACTCGCCTATACCGGCATCGGCC
Organism: Mesorhizobium sp. M7A.F.Ca.US.014.04.1.1; assembly: GCF_003998745.1. Taxonomy (NCBI): domain Bacteria; kingdom Pseudomonadati; phylum Pseudomonadota; class Alphaproteobacteria; order Hyphomicrobiales; family Phyllobacteriaceae; genus Mesorhizobium; species Mesorhizobium sp. M7A.F.Ca.US.014.04.1.1. Next base: position 1,786 of record NZ_RZRW01000729.1, read on the forward strand.
ACGGCAGTGACCGCGCCGTCATGCTCGGCCTTGCCGGTCTGACGCCGCAGACGGTCGATCCCGACCAGGCCGATGGCATTGCCAGTCGCATCGCCGCCGAAAAGCGTATTTCGCCGCCCGGCCATCCCACCTATCGCTTCGATCCGGCCAGCGATCTGGTGCTGGACCGCAAGACGCCGCTCACCGGCCACGCCAACGGCATGGCGTTCTACGCCTATGATTCCGGCGGCCGCCTGCTGCTCAAGCGCATCTATTATTCGATCGGCGGCGGCTTCGTGGTTTCCGAAGAGGAACTGCAGCGGATGAAGGCCAAGGGATCGGTGACGACGGAAGGCAAGAAAGTGCCTTATCCGTTCAAGAATGCGGTCGAGATGCTGGCCATGGCCGGCAAAAGCGGCCTTTCCATCGCCGACATGAAACGCGTCAACGAGGAGACGCAGATGACGCGCGAGGCGCTCGACGCCGGCCTCGACGGCATCTGGAGCGCCATGAAAGGCTGCATCGACCGCGGCCTGTCGCAGGACGGCATCATGCCGGGCGGGTTGAAGGTGCGCCGCCGTGCCCGCATGCTGCATGACAAGCTGCAGGAGCAATGGCAGCAGAACAAGCCCAATCCCTTGCTCGCCAATGACTGGCTGTCGATCTACGCCATGGCGGTGAACGAGGAAAACGCCGCTGGCGGCCGGGTCGTCACAGCGCCGACCAACGGTGCGGCCGGCACGCTGCCGGCGGTGCTGCGCTACTGGC
>NZ_RZRW01000073.1:0-15499 GCF_003998745.1 Mesorhizobium sp. M7A.F.Ca.US.014.04.1.1
GTCGGCGTGTTCGCGCGCATTGAGGATGCCCGCCACGGTCTCGAAGGTGAAGATCTTCTGGCCGGTCTCGGCGGCGAGCGCCTGGACGACGCAGCGCATGCCATTGCCGCAGGCCTGCGCACCGGTTCCATCGGAATTCAGGATGTCGATGAAAAAGGCGGTGCCAGACGTCCTGGCGTCATGGATCGCCATGATCTGGTCGAAGCTGGTCGCGGCATCGGCGTTCAGCGCAACCGCCGCCGCCGCCGTCACCCGATCGGCACGGCCACGCATATCGGCAACGATGATCTCGTTGCCGATGCCGTTCATCTTGGCGAAAGGGGCAGTGCTGGCCATTGCTCCGAAAAATTCCGTGTCCGTTTGGCGCTATATGGCGGAAACGGGCAGGAATTACCAGTGCGCAGCCGCTTGGTCTCGGCGAAAGCGCCGGACTTACGTGACGGCGAAAATGCCCAGCACCACCAGCAGGAAGATGATCAGAACGATGCCGATAAGGATACGCGCACCGGTGGCCGCGGCACCTGCCAGTGCCGGCATGCCGAGCAAGCTCGCCGCCGCGGCGACGATCAGGAGAATGATAATCCATTTGAGCATGACAATGCCTCGCAAACCGGCAGATATTTCAACCACATGAAAACGCGGTTGCAGCGCTGGGGTTCCGTCGAACCGATGCCTTGATCGTCAAGCGCCTCGGTCAATTTGCGCGCCGGCTCGTCGATCAGCTCGTCGGTGAGCTGGAAGGTGCCCCAGTGACAGCCGGCGGCATGGGCGGCGTTGCACAGCGTCATGCCTTGCACGGCTTCCCAGGATTCTGGTGCTGCGGCGCCATGAACCAGCGCGGCTCATAGGCGCCGATCGGCAGGATGGCGAAGCGGAAACCGCCATGTTTCTCGGCCATCCGCCGGTAGTTGATGCCATCGTGGAAGCCGGTATCGCCGGCGAAATAGAGCTTGCCGTCAGGCGTTTCGACGACAAAGCCGGCCCAGAGCGCCATGCGCCGGTCTCGGGCGCCACGCGCCGACCAGTGATGCACCGGCTCGACATGGACGGCGGCGCCATTGCCGATCTCGACGCTGTCGCCCCAGTCATGCGCCGACAGTCGCATGCCGGGCACGGCGGCTTCGATGATGGCGTCGTTGCCGAGCGGAGTGAGCACCAGCGGGTCGTGGCCGGCCTTCAGCCGCTTCAACGTGGCGAGGTCGAGATGGTCATAGTGGTTGTGGCTGACCAGCACGAGGTCGATCGGCGGCAGGTCGGCAAGGCGATGCCTGGCGCATTGATGCGTTTTGGTCCGGCGAAGGAAAGCGGCGAGGCGCGCAACGACCATACCGGATCGGTAAGGATGTTCAGACCGGCCGTCTGGACCAGCAAGGTGGAATGACCAACCATGGTCACTTCCAGCGCGGCGCCCTCGACCCTTGTCGCCGGCTTTGCCTGCGGAAAGGGGCTTGCATCGCTCGCCGGCCATTTCGAGCGCTGGCCATTCAACTGCCATTTCAGCAGGTCGGCGAAACGGCCGGGTGGCTGGCCGTCGGGATTGAAGAACAATGCGCCGTCGAAATGGTCGCTGGGCGGGCCGCTATAATAGCGATTGGCGGCTGTCTTTCTCGCGGCCAATTTTGCGGCTCCGGCAGGTGTTTCGTTTTCCAGACATAGGCGCTAAGGCGGCTCGCGCAAGCGTCCAACCGTCGATGTCGGCGCTGCACTGCTTTGACCGGATCCCCAGGCGACGCGCGACAAGCGGTCAGCCGCCGCGATTGCGATAAATTTGCAACAATTCTTGCTGCAAACTGTATTTTAACCATATCGGGTTGAAATTTCGCCACCTTCTCCATCTTGGTGGGGGTGAGATTGTGCGGACGGCTTCCCCCCAGCCGGATCCGACGGAGGTTGGAATGACTTTTTCGAAAACCGGTCTGGTGGCCGTATCGCTGGCGGCGCTCGTTGCGAGCGGCTGTTCGACCTCGCGTTTCTCCTCGATGGATGACCAGCAGCCGGGACCGCTGGAGGCCGCGCCCGCCGGCAAGGTGACGGCGAACCAACTGCCGCCGCCGGCATCGCCCGGCACCACCGACCCGTCTCAATTCCCGACCGCTCCTGCGAACACGCAGGTCGCCGCGCTGCCTTCGGATGGTTCGGCGCCGGCCGGCGCTTCGGACGTGACTGCCGCCAGCGTCGCCGGTGTCTGGAACGCCAGCGTTGCGGGCCAGAGCTGCAAGGTGGCGACACCGCAGACCAAATTCGGCGCCGGCTTCCGCGCTGGGCCGCTGCATTGCCCGGCGCCGATGGACGGCGTCAAGTCGTGGAACGTCGCCGGCAAGCAGCTGACGCTCTATGACGAGAGTGGCGGTGCGCTGGCGCGGCTCTATTCCTCGGGCGGCTCGAAATTCGACGGCCAGACTTCCAACGGCCAGCCGATTTCGCTTACAAGGTAGGCTAATGCATGTCGCCCAAAAGTGACCGCGGTTTTGGGAAAACAAAGATCTAAAGCGGGTCGTCTGAATCCGTTCAGACACGACCGCTTTAGTCCTCCGAATGCGTGTCGCGCAGAAGTGACCCCGATTTCGGGACAGCGACATGCATAAACAAATGACGTGACCGATGCATCTGCGTGACGGCCTCCAGACCCATGCGACCGTCAGGCAGCGCTACGAGCATCTGGTGGAAACCGGTACGATCGACCGCGATCCGGCGCAGGAACGGATCGTTGCGGCGCTCGACCTGCTGACCGATGAGATTTCGGCCAAGCGGCTGGCGCATAAGTCGAGCGCGCTGGGCTGGCTGTTCGCCCGCAAGCGCGAGACGCATGAGGCCGTCAAAGGCCTTTACATCCATGGCGGCGTCGGTCGCGGCAAGACCATGCTGATGGATATGTTCTTCGAGTTGCTGCCGGTGCGGCGCAAGCGCCGCGTCCACTTCAACGACTTCATGGCGGACGTGCAGGACCGTATCCAGAAGCACCGGCAGGCGCGCAAGAACGGCGACGTCAAGCAGGACGACCCGATCCCGCCGGTGGCCAAGGCCCTTGCCGAGCAAGCCTGGGTGCTGTGCTTCGACGAGTTCTCGGTCACCGACATCGCCGACGCGATGATCCTGTCCAGGTTGTTTTCGGCGCTGTTTGCCAGCGGTGTGGTGCTGGTCGCCACCTCGAATGTGGCGCCGGAAAACCTCTACAGCGACGGGCTGAACCGTCAGCTTTTCCTGCCCTTCATCGGCATACTGGAGCGGCACACACAGGTGCTGGCGCTCGATGCCGACAAGGACTACCGGCTGGAAAAGCTCGCCCGGACACCGGTCTATGTCACGCCGGCCGATGCGGCGGCGGACCAGCTACTCGACGAGGCCTGGCAAGCCATGACGCGCAACGCGCCGACCGCCGAGACATCGATTGCCCTCAAAGGGCGGCAGGTGATCGTGCCGCGTGCGGCAGGCGATGCGGCGCGGTTCTCCTTCGCCGATCTCTGCGAAAAGCCGCTTGGCGCGCGCGATTTCCTGGCGATCGCCGGACGCTTCTCAACCATTTTCATCGACCACGTCCCGGTGCTCGGCGAAGGCAAGCGCAACGAGGCCAAACGCTTCATCCTTCTGATCGACACGCTCTACGACCATCATGTGCGGCTGGTGGTGAGCGCCGAAGCGCCGCCGCAAGCGCTTTATGCCGCCAAGCGCGGCGTGGAGGTCTTCGAGTTCGAGCGCACCGCATCGCGGCTGATCGAGATGCAAAGCCGCGACTGGCTGGAGGATTGGGCGGAGCGGCAGAAAGGGAAGCCGGCGCCAGAGGCACAGCAGGCGCAGGCCTGAATTTCCAGGGAATGCATCGGTAGCGATCCTTTGCCCCTCTCTGTCATGCCAACGTCTACAACTCGAACCTCCTCGGCCACCCGCATCACAAGGGCGTCATTACCCGCATTCAGCCTTACGATTTCCATCTTCGTCGGTTATTTCCTCCCAAGTCGGCTTACAAACTTTGACGTTTACGTAAATCCCAAATGATCTAACCGATTGAAAACACTGACGCCAAAATAATCGTTTGAATTTTTTCCGTGCCGGGGCTATTGGGTGCGGCGAAAATTCGCGGTTCCCCGCAGCATTCCGGCCTCTTCTTCGACGCCGCCATCAAGTCACAGAGATTTGAGACGTCGTCACCGACAAAGGGAAAACATCCTCACATGGCACGCAACAAGATAGCGCTTATCGGCTCTGGCATGATCGGCGGCACGCTCGCTCACATGATCGGCCTCAAGGACCTCGGCGACGTGGTGCTGTTCGATATTGCCGAAGGTATCCCGCAGGGCAAGGGGCTCGATATCGCGCAGTCGTCGCCTGTCGATGGCTTCGACTCCAGGCTCACCGGCATCAACGACTATGCCGGCATCGAAGGCGCCGACGTCTGTATCGTCACCGCCGGCGTGCCGCGCAAGCCCGGCATGAGCCGCGACGACCTTCTGGGCATCAACCTTAAGGTCATGGAGCAGGTCGGCGCCGGGCTGAAGAAGTATGCGCCGAAGGCTTTCGTCATCTGCATCACAAACCCGCTCGACGCCATGGTGTGGGCGCTGCAGAAGTTCTCAGGCCTGCCCAACAGCCACGTCGTCGGCATGGCCGGCGTGCTCGACAGCGCGCGCTTCCGCTATTTCCTGGCCGAGGAATTCAAGGTCTCGGTCGAGGACGTCACCGCCTTCGTGCTCGGCGGCCACGGCGATTCCATGGTGCCGATGATCCGCTACTCGACGGTATCGGGCATTCCGCTGCCCGACCTCATCAAGATGGGCTGGACCTCGAAGGAGAAGCTCGACCAGATCGTGCAGCGCACCCGCGACGGCGGCGCCGAGATCGTCGGCCTGCTCAAGACCGGCTCGGCCTATTACGCGCCGGCCGCTTCGGCGATCTCGATGGCCGAAGCCTATCTCAAGGACAAGAAGCGCGTGCTGCCCTGTGCGGCGTATCTCTCCGGCCAGTATGGCGTCAAGAATACCTATGTCGGCGTTCCCGTGGTGATCGGCGCCGGCGGCGTCGAGCGCATCATCGAGATCGAGCTCAACAAGAGCGAGCAGAAGATGTTCGACTCCTCCGTGGCGACGGTGCAGGGCCTGACCGAGGCCTGCGTCAAGATCGCGCCGCAACTCGCCTCCAAATGAATCTCCAGTAAGTGAACCCCCAGTCGATCCGGAGACCATACAGATGAACATCCATGAGTATCAGGGCAAGGCACTGCTGAAGTCGTTCGGCGCGCCGGTGGCCGAAGGCGTGCCGGTGTTCAAGGCGAGCGAAGCGGAAGCCGCCGCCAAGGCGCTGCCGGGCCCGCTCTATGTGGTGAAGAGCCAGATCCATGCCGGCGGCCGCGGCAAGGGCAAATTCACCGAGCTCGGCCCGGACGCCAAGGGCGGCGTGCGGCTGGCGAAATCGGTGGCCGATGTCGTCGCCAACGCCAACGAGATGCTGGGCAACACTCTGGTGACCAAGCAGACCGGCCCGGCCGGCAAGCAGGTCAACCGCCTCTATATCGAAGACGGCGCCGACATCGAACGCGAGCTCTATCTGTCGATCCTGGTCGACCGTTCGGTCGGCCGCATTGCCTTCGTCGTCTCGACCGAGGGCGGCATGGACATCGAGGCGGTCGCGCATGACACGCCGGAAAAGATCATCACCGTCGCCATCGACCCGGAAAAAGGTGTCACTTCAGCCGACCTGAAGGCGCTCAACGGCGCGCTCAAGCTCGACGGCGATGCGGCCAAGGACGGCGATACGCTGTTCCCGATCCTCTACAAGGCCTTCGTCGAGAAGGACATGAGCCTGCTCGAGGTCAATCCGCTGATCGTCATGAAGAACGGCCGGCTGCGCGTGCTCGACGCAAAAGTGTCGTTCGACAACAACGCGCTGTTCCGTCACCCCGACGTGCTCGAACTGCGCGACACCACCGAAGAGGACGAGAAGGAAATCGAGGCGTCGAAATACGACCTCGCCTATGTCGCGCTCGACGGCAATATCGGCTGCATGGTCAACGGCGCCGGCCTTGCCATGGCGACGATGGACATCATCAAGCTCTATGGCGCCGAACCCGCCAACTTCCTCGATGTCGGCGGCGGTGCGTCCAAGGAAAAAGTGACGGCGGCGTTCAAGATCATCACCAGGGATCCGGCGGTCAAGGGCATCCTGATCAACATCTTCGGCGGCATCATGAAGTGCGACATCATTGCCGAGGGCGTCATTGCCGCGGTCAAGGAAGTCGGCCTGGAAGTGCCGCTGGTGGTGCGCCTGGAAGGCACCAATGCCGAGCTGGGCAAGAAGATCATCAACGACAGCGGCCTGAACGTGGTGTCGGCCGACGATCTCGACGATGCAGCCAAGAAGATCGTGGCGGCGGTGAAGGGCTGATCTGGTGCCTCCGCATAAGATAAACCTGGTCGAGGCTGCGGATCAAAAGATCAAGAAGGTCTTCGATCCGCATATCGCCGGCGACGTCAACGACAGCCAGGCGAAGGTCGCCAAGTTCGGCGAGGTCTTCGATTGGCACGCGCATGACAATGAGGACGAAGCCTTCCTCGTGCTGCGTGGGCGTATTGCCATCGATTTCCGCGACGGCCCGGTCGAACTCGGCGAGGGCGATTTCATCGTCGTGCCGCGCGGCGTCGAACACCGGCCGCGCTCGCTCACCGTTGAGCCCGTGGTGCTGATGTTCGAGCCGGCAACGACGCTCAACACCGGCAACGCCAAGAGCGACCTCACCGTCGCCGACTTGAAGCGGCTCTGACCATGTTTTCCTCGATCAACGGTTTTTAGAAAAGGGCTCCCATGTCCATCCTCGTCGACAAGAACACCAAGGTGCTGGTGCAGGGCCTGACCGGCAAGACCGGCACGTTCCACACCGAACAGGCGCTGGCCTATCACGGCACGAAAATGGTCGGCGGCATCCATCCCAAGAAGGGTGGCGAGACGTGGACCGGCGCGAAGGGCGAAAGCCTGCCGATCTTCGCCACCGTCGCCGAGGGCAAGGAAAAGACCGGTGCCAATGCGTCCGTCGTCTATGTGCCGCCGGCAGGCGCCGCCGAAGCCATCCTCGAAGCGATCGAGGCCGAGATCCCGCTGATCATCTGCATCACCGAAGGCATACCGGTGATGGACATGATCAGGGTCAAGGCCAGGCTCGACCGTTCGACCTCGCGGCTGATCGGCCCGAACTGCCCGGGCGTGCTGACGCCCAACGAATGCAAGATCGGCATCATGCCCGGAAACATCTTCCGCAAGGGCTCGGTCGGCGTTGTTTCGCGGTCGGGAACGCTTACTTATGAGGCAGTGTTCCAGACCACCAATGTCGGCCTCGGCCAGACCACCGCCGTCGGCATTGGCGGCGACCCCGTCAAAGGCACCGAGTTCATCGACATGCTCGAGATGTTCCTCGCCGACGAGGAGACCAAGTCGATCATCATGATCGGCGAGATCGGCGGTTCGGCCGAGGAAGACGCCGCGCAGTTCCTCAAGGACGAAGCCAAGCGTGGCCGCAAGAAGCCGATGGCCGGCTTCATCGCCGGGCGCACGGCGCCGGCCGGCCGCACCATGGGCCACGCCGGCGCGGTCATCTCCGGCGGCAAGGGCGGCGCCGAAGACAAGATCGCGGCGATGGAATCGGCCGGGATAAAAGTTTCGCCGTCGCCGGCAAGGCTGGGCACGACCTTGGTCGAAGCGATCAAAGGGTAAGGGAGTAGGGGAGTAAGGGAGTAGGGCAGTAGGGAAAATAGCAGCGGCAAAAAGCCCTGCTCCCCTATTCCCTTATTCCCCTACTCCCCTCCAAAAACAGGAGACGGAGCCGGGCTCCGCGGACAAAAATGGCAAGACAAGATCAGGCCAACGACCAATTTTCTCTCACCTCTTTCCTCTATGGCGGCAATGCCGATTACATCGACGCGCTTTATGCCGCCTATGAGGACGATCCAGCCTCGGTCAATCCCGAATGGCAGGAGTTCTTCGCCGGGCTGAAAGACGATTCCGGCGATGTGCGCAGGAACGCCAAGGGCGCCTCCTGGGCCAAGCCCTCCTGGCCGCTGCAGGCCAATGGCGAACTGGTGTCGGCGCTCGACGGCAATTGGGGCATCGTCGAGAAGACGATCGAAAAGAAGGTCAAGGACAAGGCGGTCACCAATGGCGTCGTCCTGTCCGACGCCGACGTGCACCAGGCGACGCGCGATTCGGTGCGCGCCATCATGATGATCCGCGCCTACCGCATGCGCGGCCATCTGCACGCCAATCTCGATCCGCTCGGCATCGCCAAGCCGCTCGAGGATTACAACGAGCTGTCGCCGGAAAACTACGGCTTCACCGAAGCCGATTACGACCGGCCGATCTTCCTCGACAATGTGCTGGGGCTTGAATTCGGCAGCATCCGGCAGATGCTGGAAATCCTGACCCGCACCTATTGCTCCACGCTCGGCGTCGAGTTCATGCATATTTCCGACCCTGAGGAAAAGGCCTGGATCCAGGCGCGCATCGAGGGTGCCGACAAGGAGATCACCTTCACCGCCGCCGGCAAGAAGGCGATCCTGCAGAAGCTGGTCGAGGCTGAAGGCTTCGAGCAGTTCATCGACGTCAAGTACAAGGGCACCAAGCGCTTCGGCCTCGATGGCAGTGAGGCGCTGATCCCGGCGCTGGAGCAGATCGTCAAGCGCGGCGGCCAGCTCGGCATGAAGGAAATCGTGCTCGGCATGGCGCATCGCGGCCGGCTGAACGTGCTCTCCCAGGTGATGGCCAAGCCGCACCGCGCCATCTTCCACGAGTTCAAGGGCGGCTCTGCGGCACCCGATGAGGTCGAAGGCTCGGGCGACGTCAAGTACCATCTCGGCGCCTCGTCGGACCGCGAGTTCGACGGCAACAAGGTGCATCTGTCCTTGACCGCCAACCCCTCGCATCTGGAAATCGTCGATCCGGTGGTGATGGGCAAGGCGCGCGCCAAGCAGGATTATCTGTTCGGCCGCAGCCGCGAGGAAATCGTGCCGCTGGAAGAGCGCGCCAAGGTGCTGCCGCTCTTGCTGCATGGCGATGCCGCCTTCGCCGGTCAGGGCGTGATCGCCGAGATCCTCGGCCTGTCCGGCCTGCGCGGCCACCGCGTCGCCGGCACGCTGCATTTCATCATCAACAACCAGATTGGTTTCACCACCAACCCGCGCTTTTCGCGCTCCTCGCCCTATCCGTCCGACGTCGCCAAGATGATCGAAGCACCGATCTTCCACGTCAATGGCGACGACCCGGAAGCCGTGGTGCACGCCACCAAGGTGGCGATCGAGTTTCGCATGAAGTTTTTCAAGCCTGTTGTGGTCGATATGTTCTGCTATCGCCGCTTCGGCCACAATGAGGGCGACGAACCGGCCTTCACCCAGCCGATCATGTACCGCAACATCCGCAACCACAAGACGACGGTGCAGATCTATGGCGACCGGCTGATCGCCGAGGGTCACCTCACCCAGGCCGAGCTCGACCAGTTGAAAGCCGACTGGCGGGCGCATCTGGAATCCGAATGGGAAGTCGGCCAGCACTACAAGCCCAACAAGGCTGACTGGCTCGACGGCGCCTGGTCGGGCCTGCGCACTGCCGACAACCAGGACGAACAGCGGCGCGGCAAGACCGCCGTGCCGGTCAAGACACTGAAGGAAATCGGCAGGAAGCTGACCGAGGTGCCGAAGGACTTCGAGGCGCACAAGACGATCATCCGCTTCCTCGAAAACCGCCGCCAGGCGATCGAGTCCGGCGAAGGCATCGACTGGTCGACGGCCGAGGCGCTGGCCTTCGGCGCCATCCTGCTCGACGGCAATCCGATCCGCCTGTCGGGGCAGGATTCCGAACGCGGCACCTTCTCGCAGCGCCATTCCGTGCTCTACGACCAGCGCGACGAGACCCGCTACATCCCGCTCAACAATCTGTCGGCGGCTCAGGCCGGCTACGAAGTCATCAACTCGATGCTGTCGGAAGAGGCGGTTCTGGGCTTCGAATACGGCTACAGCCTGGCCGAGCCAAAGGCGTTGACCTTGTGGGAAGCGCAGTTCGGCGACTTCGCCAACGGCGCCCAGGTGGTGTTCGACCAGTTCATCTCGTCAGGCGAACGCAAGTGGCTCAGAATGTCGGGCCTCGTCTGCCTCTTGCCGCATGGCTATGAAGGCCAGGGTCCGGAACATTCCTCGGCCCGGCTCGAACGCTTCCTGCAGCTTTGCGCCGAAGACAACATGCAAGTCGCCAACTGCACCACGCCGGCCAACTACTTCCACATATTGCGCCGGCAGCTGAAGCGCGACTTCCGCAAGCCGCTGATTCTGATGACGCCGAAGTCGCTGCTGCGCCACAAGCGCGCGGTGTCGACGCTGCCGGAAATTTCGGGCGAAAGCTCGTTCCACCGGTTGCTGTGGGACGATGCGCAGCTGCTTTCCGGACAAGCGATCAAGCTGGTCAAGGATTCCAAGATCCGCCGCGTCGTGCTGTGTTCGGGCAAGGTCTATTACGACCTCTATGAGGAGCGCGAGAAGCGCGGCATCAACGACATCTATCTGCTGCGCGTCGAGCAGCTTTACCCGTTCCCGGCCAAGGCGCTGATCACCGAACTGTCGCGGTTCCGCAATGCCGAGATGGTGTGGTGCCAGGAGGAGCCCAAGAACATGGGCGCCTGGTCGTTCATCGACCCGTATCTGGAATGGGTGCTGGCGCATATCGACGCCAAGCATCAGCGGGTGCGCTACACCGGCCGTCCGGCCGCCGCCTCGCCGGCGACCGGACTGATGTCGAAGCATCTCGCCCAGCTCGCCGCCTTGCTCGAAGACGCGCTTGGTGAATAGAGAAGATCTGGGCGAACAACAGAACCGAAAGAAAACGGACAGGCACAATGGCTACCGAAATCCGCGTTCCCACTCTCGGCGAATCCGTCACTGAAGCGACCGTCGGCAAATGGTTCAAGAAGGTTGGCGATACAATCGCCGCCGATGAACCGCTGGTCGAGCTCGAGACCGACAAGGTGACGGTGGAGGTGCCTGCCGCCGCCGCCGGCACGCTGGGTGAGATCACCGTCAAGGAAGGCGAGACGGTCGGTGTCGGCGCGCTGCTGGGGTCGATTTCGGCAGGCGGCGCGGCTCCCGCCACGAAGCCGCAAGCGGTGTCGCAGGCCTCGTCGCCGGATGCGGCATCGACCGGCAAGCAGGCCGCGGCCGAGACCGCCAAGATCGCCGGCGATGCCGGCCCGGTCGAGCCGCGCACCATGCCACCGGCACCGGCCGCGGCGAAACTGATCGCCGAAAGCAATCTCTCGGTCGACCAGATCTCCGGTTCGGGAAAGCGCGGCCAGGTGCTGAAAGGTGACGTGCTCGACGCCATCTCCAAGGGCGCGCCGTCGCAGCCGGCCGAGACACCGAAAGCAGCACCGGCACCGGTTGCCGTGCGGGCGCCGTCCGCGGGCGACGATGCATCGCGCGAGGAGCGCGTGCGCATGACCAAATTGCGCCAGACCATCGCGCGCCGCCTCAAGGAAGCGCAGTCGACCGCAGCCATGCTGACCACCTTCAACGAGGTCGACATGTCAGCGGTGATGGCGCTGCGCACCAAGTACAAGGACGTGTTCGAGAAGAAGCACGGCGTGAAGCTCGGCTTCATGGGCTTCTTCACCAAAGCCGTCACCCACGCCCTGAAGGAAATCCCCTCGGTCAATGCCGAGATCGACGGCACCGACATCATCTTCAAGAACTATGCCCATATCGGCGTCGCCGTGGGCACCGAAAAGGGCCTTGTCGTGCCGGTGGTGCGCGATGCCGACCAGATGTCGATCGCCGAGATCGAGAAGGACATCGGCCGGCTGGGCATCGCCGCGCGCGACGGCAAGCTGTCGGTCGCCGACATGCAGGGCGGCACGTTTACGATTTCCAACGGTGGCGTCTACGGGTCGCTGATGTCGACGCCGATCCTAAACGCGCCGCAGTCGGGCATTCTGGGCATGCACAAGATCCAGGACCGGCCGGTCGTAGTGGGCGGCCAGATCGTGATCCGGCCGATGATGTACCTGGCGCTCAGCTACGATCACCGCATCGTCGACGGCAAGGAAGCGGTGACCTTCCTGGTCCGCGTCAAGGAAAGCCTGGAGGATCCGGAACGGCTGGTGCTTGATCTCTGAGGTCTGGTGCTGATCCGGCTGTTGGAATGTGTGCCGGAGGAAGGGATCTGCGCGGCAGAATGACGACCCGTTCCCTTAGCCTTTCCAAGGTGCTTTCGATCGCATCGATCGCGGCCGGCATGGTGCTGGCCGCTGCCGGCGCTCACGCCGCCTGTCCGATCGAGCTCGCTGTCTATGGCGATACACAGAGCGGCAGCGAGATCGACTTCACGCCGACCGGCACCTCGGCGACCGTCACCAACACCTTCCGCATGATTCTCGACAATGATGTGGTGCTCAACGGCATCGTCATGTGGAATGAAGGCGTATCGCGGCCGAACGGTGCGCTGATGCACAAATGCCCCGAGGGCGACGTCACCGGCGAGGAGCTTGCCGCCTGCACGCCCTGGCACGGCGTCATCTACACGGCGGATGAAAAGGGCAACATCGGACTGCTGCCGGCTGAAGGCGTCGAAGCGCCGAAGACGCTGATCCTGCCGGACCTCGGGTCGGCGTTGCGCCCATCCAGCGCCTATGGCGGCAGCGGATTTTCGAAAGTGCCGTGGGATGTGTTTGCCTTGAAGGGATGCCAGGAATGAGCGGGACGCAAAAGGTGCTGCTGGTCACCGGCGGCAGCCGCGGCATCGGCGCCGCGATCTGCCGGCTCGGATCGAAGGCCGGCTACCGGGTCGCGGTCAACTACGCTTCGAACCAGGAGGCCGCCAAGGCGCTGGTCGCCGAGATCGAGGCCGCCGGCGGCGAGGCTTTCGCGGTCAAGGGCGATGTCGGCAAGGAGTCCGATATCGTGGCCATGTTCGAGGCCGTCGACCGCGCCTATGGACGGCTCGATGCCTTCGTCAACAATGCCGGCATCGTCGACGTCAAGGCGCGCGTCGACGAGATGGATGTTTCGCGGCTGGAGCGCATGATGCGCATCAATGTCGTCGGCTCGTTCCTCTGCGCCCGCGAGGCGGTGAAGCGCATGTCGACCCGTCATGGCGGGTCGGGCGGATCCATCGTCAACATCTCGTCGGCCGCGGCGACATTGGGCTCGCCGGGCGAATATGTCGATTATGCCGCCTCCAAGGGCGCCATCGACACCTTCACCGTCGGGCTCGCCCGTGAGGTGGCGCTAGAAGGCATCCGCGTCAATGCGGTGCGGCCGGGCATCATCGACACGGACATCCACGCCTCCGGCGGGCAGCCGGACCGGGTGGAGCGGTTCCGCGATCTGCTGCCGATGAAAAGAGCCGGTACAGTGGATGAAGTCGCGGGCGCGGTTCTCTATCTTCTCTCCGACGCCGCGTCCTATACGACGGGCGCGATCCTGAATGTAAGCGGCGGCCGCTGAGCGCTCTCAAGCAGATCGAGCATGATGTTATCCGAAAACCGCGTCACACTTTTCGGCATCATGCTCAAAACAGAAGGACAGTATCATGGCTTATGACGTCGTTATCATCGGATCGGGACCCGGCGGCTATGTCTGCGCCATCAAGGCGGCGCAGCTCGGGCTCAGGGTTGCGGTGGTCGAGAAGAACGCGACCTTCGGCGGCACCTGCCTGAACATCGGCTGCATCCCGTCCAAGGCGCTGCTCCATGCCTCCGAGATGTTCGCCGAGGCCGGCCACTCCTTCGACACGCTCGGCGTCGAGACATCGGCGCCGAAATTGAACCTGAAGAAGATGATGGCGCACAAGGATGCGACGGTGTCGTCGAACGTCAACGGCGTCGCCTTCCTGTTCAAGAAGAACAAGATCGATAGTTTCCGCGGCACCGGCAAGGTGCTCGCCGCCGGTAAAGTGTCGGTCACCTCCGAGGACGGCAAGGTCGAGGAGATCGAGACGAAGAACATCGTCATCGCCACCGGCTCGGATGTCGCCGGCATTCCCGGCGTCAAGGTCGACATCGACGAGAAGGTGATCGTGTCGTCGACCGGCGCGCTGTCGCTGGATAAGGTTCCCGGCCATCTGGTGGTGGTCGGCGGCGGTGTCATCGGGCTCGAGCTCGGCTCGGTGTGGGCGCGGCTCGGCGCCAAGGTCACCGTGGTCGAATTCCTCGACACCATCCTGGGCGGCATGGACGGCGAGGTCTCCAAGCAATTCCAGCGGTTGCTGGGCAAACAGGGCTTCGAGTTCAAGCTCGGCGCCAAGGTCACCGGCGTCGCCAAGGCCAAGAAGGGTGCGACCATCACCTTCGAGCCGGTCAAGGGCGGCGCCGCCGAGACCATCGAGGCCGATGCCGTGCTGATCGCCACCGGCCGCCGCGCCTATGCCGACAGCCTCGGGCTCGGGGAAGCCGGCGTCGAGGTCGACGAGCGCGGCCGGGTCAAGACCGATGGCCATCTCAAGACCAATATCCCGGGCATCTATGCCATCGGCGATGTCATCGCCGGGCCGATGCTGGCGCACAAGGCCGAGGATGAGGGCGTGGCGGTAGCGGAAACCATTGCCGGTCAGGCCGGCCACGTGAACTATGACGTCATTCCGAGCGTCGTCTACACCAGCCCGGAAATCGCCTCGGTCGGCAAGACCGAGGAAGAATTGAAGAAGGCCGGCATCGACTACAAGATCGGAAAGTTCCCGTTCAGCGCCAATGGCCGGGCGCGCGCCATGCTGCACACGGACGGTTTTGTGAAGATCCTCGCCGACAAGCAAAGCGACCGCGTGCTCGGCGTCCATATCGTCGGCTTCGGCGCCGGCGAGATGATCCACGAGGCGGCGGTGCTGATGGAGTTCGGCGGTTCGTCGGAGGATCTCGCCCGCACCTGCCATGCGCACCCGACGATGTCGGAGGCGATCAAGGAGGCGGCGCTGGCGACGTTCTTCAAGCCGATCCACATCTAAGGCCCTTTCATAAACTCTACTCCGGCGGCCATCTGGCGAGGTTTTCTCCGCTTTCACAGCGCCGCGCGTCCCTCCTGGACGCTCAAAGGATGCTGTGACCCTTTTTGATTGGCGCATGATCCTCTCCGAAAAAATCGGACTGATCTTCGGGGTCATGCGCTGCTCACGGACCCAATGTCCGCTGCGCTCCGGTTCTCGAAAACCACACCAGCTGACTCACCGGAGCGAGTTTCTGGAAAGGCCTTTCTGGCGGCCCCTACAAAACAAAACGGCCCGCTTTTCAGCGGGCCGTTCGTAACTGATATCGAGCCAATCACTGGGCCGGTGCAGGTGCCGGCGCAGGGGCTGGTGCCGGCGCAGGAGCCGGTGCGGGCGCGGGTGCCGGGGCAGGCGCCGGTTCTGCAGGTGCCGGAGCAGGCGCGGGCGCAGGTTCAGCCGGCTTCATCGGTTCCGCCGGTGCAGGCGCTGGGGCCGGTGTGCTGGCCGCCGGCGGCTCGGCGGGTGCCGGGTGCTCACCACTTCTTCCGAAAACATAATACGCGAC
>NZ_RZRW01000730.1:0-2527 GCF_003998745.1 Mesorhizobium sp. M7A.F.Ca.US.014.04.1.1
TAAATTGGTCCGGGCAGCGATCCTGGCCGCAAACAACTATTCTGGCCGTATTCCCGGCTCCGGTGTCCCACAGGGAGATGATCCCATATCAACCTCGACATGTTCCACGGTGAGGTGACTACTTTCTGTTTGATTTTGCCAGTTCATCCAGAGATTTTGCTATCTTTTCGAGTTGCTCAGGAATTCTCTTCGCTCCGGACGTATAGAAATAAGCTCGAAGATCCACAAAGAAGTTCTCGGTATAGATACGCGACCCGTAGCCATAGGATGCCTGAATTGTGAATTTGTCAGGTGTTACTATTTTGCCGCCGATCTCCTTGCCGACCTGAGGGCCTGTACAAAGATCGATCCAGAATCCATCGCCAGGCGCGAGTGCAGCCAATGTGTTTTTGAAAATATACATATCAGAAATATTTTTTGATTCTCCAACGGTTTCCCCAAAGCGATAGAAGTCTCTGTCGACCGTCAGTTTAAGGTTCTCGGCGGATGAGGAGCCTCGGTTCCAGATTCGAGCAACAAAAATAGTATGGTGTTGAATTTCGATATTCAAAGCAATTACAGGCCGCGTTTGAACCTCGATCTGCTTCTGTATTTCTATGACCATCATTTTATTTGAGTGGGCTATCTTATAAGTTAGCCAGGCGTATACGCCCGTAATAACTACCAAAATTGTTGTTAGGAGGTCTATAGGCGTCAAACCAATAGCGCTTGTCATAAATTTTTCCAAAAGAAACCGCGCTCAATAACGTGGGTGTGAAGTTCATCTACCTGTAGTGCCGGTCTGGTTCGTGGCTTTATGCCTTTACGCACTCTGCCAAGCTAACACCTTCGGCACATTCAACCCATCGGCCCGCAAACCCTTGATGTGAAAGCGAATTGCATCGCGAATCTCGGCTTCCACCTCGCGTACAGTTGCACCGGTCGCGATGCAGCCGGGTAAATTCGGCACATAAGCGGAAAAGTTATTTCCCGCCTTTTCAATCACCACCGCGTAACACACGCACTTCACTCCCTAGGTGGATAGTCAGTGTAGCGGCTCACGCCCTGTTGCATCCTCATCGTCGGAATGGGTATTCCCACGCATTCGATAGAGCGGAGGGCTGTCCGATCTTGTAGCTTATTCGCTGCACCAAGCCGTTACCAACTATCGAGCGTTCGAAGTCCGGAACTGGCCCTTTATCGAAAAAGTTGGATACTAAGGTCTCGATGTCTCCCCGTTGGCTAAATATATAGCGATCAGCAAAAAGAGCCACGACCTCATTGATGCGATCTATCGCCCGGCGGTTGCGTACTTCTCTATGCATTGCATCCGTCTGCCTTCGGGTGTCCAGATACATCGCAATGCGCGGAGTTATAGGGAAGACAAGTTCAAAATCATCAAAATTTCCGACACTGTATGGAACTATTTTACCTATTGGTGTTCCCGATTTGAAGTAGCACACGGGGTTATCGCTAGAAATAAAATCGACGCCTGTCTCGTTGTGTATAAAAACAGGCGCGTTGTACCGATTCATTACAGGAAGCATGCCTCGAATGATATTTGGCATCGAAAGAAGGGCGGTATGCGGGTCAATGTTTATTTGAATTATGCCGGCGTTTATCAAATCCTGCATTCTAATCTGGCTCGATACATCTCCTGTCGTCTTGCGATAAATTTCCAACAGAGCCTCGGGTACGGGAGGTGAAACTGCGTCCGATATCCTAGCAACAGAGTCTCGCAAAAGGCTCATAACAGATCTAAGCGCGTTGGGTACACGGCATCGCATGGACAAAAGGAATTCGGTGAAATGTTTAATTTCATCAAGTGAGAGCGGTTTCTTTTCCGCGATAATGTTCACAGCTCGGTCCCAGCCGCTTTCTATCGTGTCGGAAAAAAGTCTCTCGATCGCGTTGTCAAAACGCGCTTCAGCATGAACTGGTTGTGAGTATAGGTATTTCTCTTTGAATACCGATTTTGGAGAGGTGCAGAAAAGCCTACAATCTTCCCACGTATCGTAGACTTTGATGCAGCCGTCTCCATCCAAGAAATGCTTCGAATAAGTTTCCGGAATATAGTGCTGTTGCTTGGGCTCTGGCGGCATTTTTATAGACCTCCGCTCTCAGCATATCTCTTCTGCTGAGAGCGGAGTCGCATTGTTGGCAGCAGACAGACAGCGCGCGTGAATTAGCTCAGCTGCACCCGCTCGTCGAGCCACACGTATCGCACTTCTCGCAGGTCCCGTTCCGCACCATGGTAAAATTCTGGCACTCGGAGCAGGAATTGCCGGTGTAGCCCTGGAGCAGCGATTTGGCGCGGCGGTCGTTGGCGAGTTTCTTGGCTTCCGCCGCCTCCATGGCCGCGGCGTCGGTGAACAGCGCAGCCGTGGCGTCGGAAGCAACACCCGCCGCTTCCTCGAAGGCGATGTCCTCGGCCAATTCCTTTGCCCGCTCCTCATAGTCGCGCTTGTAGGCGACCGCTTCGTCGCTGGCGGGGTTCAGCGCCAGCACGTTGGGGCCGGGGCAGGCGGGCGGTGCCGAGCGGGCCGGG
>NZ_RZRW01000731.1:0-2523 GCF_003998745.1 Mesorhizobium sp. M7A.F.Ca.US.014.04.1.1
CGTCCCTGATTTTGGGACCTCCAAAAGAATTTCGCGCCACCCGGTAATAAAGGGATGTCTTGGCGAGTCTTGTTGTTAGCGGGGCCAATTTCCCGGCACGCAACCAAGAAACGAAACAAGGATCTACCAAAATGACCAAGCTCGCTCTCAGCGTGGCTGCCATGCTGCTTGCCTCAAGCGCTGCCTTTGCCGGCAGCGACCATGGCGCCACCAACTCCAACCAGCCGGCCACCAGCGTCGACACCAACGCTACTGCTTCCATTCCCTCCACGCCGCGTCAGGACAGCGTCGACTCCAAGGTGACGACCGGGCCGAGCCAGGGGTCGGTTCAGGACATCATCAACCGGCACAACAACGACGGACTCTGGGGCCGCTGAACGCGCCTCGACCTCCAAACAACAACTTCTCTCAATCCTCAAGATCAGGAACTGTTTCAATGAAAAAGATCGTCCTTACCGCTGCCGCCATCCTCGTTGCCAGTGGCACGGCCTTCGCCGGCAGCGACCACTACGGCTCGAACACTTCCCGCCAGCCGGTCGCCAGCCATTCGGCTTCAAAAATCGACACCTCGCACACCAGCTCGATCCGAGAGGTCAAGAAGATCCATGGTGGTGCCGATGCCAGCGTGCCGGCGCAGTACGGCCAAGGCATCTGGGGCAACTGAGTTTCATCCGGTCAGGACCGATAGGTTCGGCAATCAGGACGGAGGGCCACGCTTGGCTTTCCGCCACCCCCACCTCTTAACACAGGAGATCATCATGTTTAACATGACACGTCGCACGTTGCTTGGGTCCGCAACTGCCGCTGCCGCATTCGGCCTCGCCGGCAGGTTGGAATTCACCCGTCCTGCCTTCGCCGAAACAGCAGTCGAGCCGGCCGTTGGCTTCTACAAATACATGGTCGGCGATATCGAGATCACCGCCATCTATGACGGCATCTGGCGCAAGCCGCACGACCCAGCTTTCATCAAGGATGTCTCCGTCGAGGACACCAAGGCAGCCCTTGCCAAGGCCGGCCTGACGACAGACTTCATGCCTATCCCGCTCACCGTCGTCGTCCTCAAGATGAACGGCAAGGTGATTATGATGGATGCCGGTTCGGGCGTCGGCCAATGGCAAACCAATGCCACCCATCTGCCGGCCAACATGGCCGCCGCTGGCATCGACTACAAGACTATCGACACCATCATGATCTCGCATTTCCATCCCGACCACGTCTGGGGCCTGATGGAAAAGGGGACCAGCGCGCCTGTGTTCCCCAATGCCGAGCTCATCGTCAACGCCACGGAATACAAGTGGTGGACCGACCCCGGCCGACTGGCAAAGCTGCCCGAAGGGCGCAAGCCGGCGGGCAAGCGCATCGCCGAAAACTTCCCGAAATGGAAGAACTGGAAGCTGGTCGAGGACGGCGCCGAAGTGGCGCCTGGCATGCAGATCATCGCCGCGCCCGGTCATACGCCAGGCCATTCGGTCTACCTCGCAAACTCCGGCAAGGAGAAGATCATGATTTCGGCAGACACAATGTATGTGCCGGCACTACTGGCGCCGCATCCGGACTGGCAAGGCACCTACGACCAGGATGGGCCGACGGCCATTACCACGCGCCACAAACTGATCGATCGCGTGATTGCCGACAACATCCGCATCTCCGGTTCGCACTTCCCGTTCCCGGGCACCGGCACCTTCGTCAAGGACGGCAACGCCTACGGCTTCACCCCCGTGCAAATTTAAGCGCGGCAATCCCAAAGCGAGAAAGACAATGGAACCTTCCCTCTTCAACAGGCACAACCTGTTCGGGCTGCTCGGCGCCGTTGCCGTGCTGACTGCCGTTCCGGTCGCCGTCACCGGGCCGGCCTATGCCGTGGACAACATTGAAGGCGACGACGCGCCCGACCTCACCGCAGTAAAAGCCAAGATCGATGCCAAGGACTATAAGGGTGCATTGGCCGATCTTCGTGACCTGGCGCAGGACACGCAGCAGGCCGACGTCTACAATCTGCTCGGCTTCACGCTGCGCAAGACCGGCGATTACACGACGGCACTGACCTACTACACCAAGGCGCTCGAACTGAAGCCGGACCACAAGGCGGCGCGCGAATATCTCGGCGAACTCTATGTCGAGACCGGCGACATGGCCAAAGCTAGGGAGCAGCTGGCATCGCTGACCCAGCTCTGCCCGGCAGGCTGCGAGGAACGCGCAGACCTGCAGAAGGCCATCGACACCAAAGTGACCCAATGAAGCCAGGCGGGCGCCGTCGTGCGGCGCCTGCCCTCTTTCCTATCTGGAGCCAATCGTGACAACGACACAAATCGCCTTGAAACTACATCTCACCGACTTGACCCTGCTGACGGGTCGCCTGCTGCTCTCATTGCTCTTCGTGCATGAAGGCGTTGAGCTGGCGATCCATTTCGACGGTGCCGCAAAAGCCATGGCCGCCCCCGGCGTCAGCCTGCCGCTTCTGATGGCCACCATAGCGCTGCAGCTGGGAGCCGGTCTTTCGATCGGCCTGGGCCTGCTGACGCG
>NZ_RZRW01000732.1:0-2521 GCF_003998745.1 Mesorhizobium sp. M7A.F.Ca.US.014.04.1.1
GAGAAGGCCTTCCTCCTTGACGATGTCGAACATGGCGAGCGCCGTGAGCGGGTTGACGATCATCGCCGCACCGTCCTCGTCGCGAACGGTGTCGAGCAGCGGGATGCAGGCAGCCGCCTCGGCGACGGCATAGTCGGCCCACGAGCCCCAGTTGGTGACGCCGGTGGCAAAGGCCACGCGCTTGCCGATCAGGCTTTTGGGATAGGGCTCGTCCCCGCTGGCGACGACAATGCCGACACCCTCGAAACCGGCCGGCTGGCCCTTGGCACGCGGCTGGCCGTACTGGCCCTTGACGAAGGCGACATCGGACGGATTGATCGAGGCGAGGCTGACCTTGATCAGCACCTGGCTGGGGCCCGGTGTCGGCACCGCGATGCTGCCCGGCTCGAGATAGGGCTCCATCGCCTCCAGCACACTGCCGCTCCGCGTCCTGGTGTAGCCATCGCCGACAAGCAGCAGCGCCTTCATTTCGGATGGGACGGTCATCGGAACACTCCTCGCTCGAGCCTCGAGTCGCGCCCGCATGACGATGCCGGCGCTCAAACCTTCTCCTGCGTGTATTTCCTCAACTCCGTCCGCGCCACCTGACGGCGATGCACGGCGTCCGGCCCGTCGGCAAGGCGCAAGGTCCGCAGATGCGTCCACGACCGCGCCAGCGGTGTGTCCTGGCTGATGCCTTGCGCGCCGAACATCTGCACCGCCTCGTCGGTGACCTTGAGCGCGACGCGCGGTGCGACCACCTTGATCTGGCTGATCCAGGGAGCAGCGGCCCGCGCATCGCCCTGGTCGATCATCCACGCCGCCTTGAGGCAGAGCAGCCGCGCCATCTCGATCTCCATGCGGCATTCGGCGATGATGTCGAAATTGGCGCCGAGCTTTGCCAGCTTCTGGCCGAAGGCCTCGCGGCGCACGGAACGCTGGCACAGCATCTCGAGCGCCATCTCGGCCTGTCCGATGGCGCGCATGCAGTGGTGGATGCGGCCGGGACCGAGCCGCCCTTGCGCGATCTCGAACCCCCTGCCCTCGCCGAGGATCAGGTTCGACGCCGGTACGCGCACATTGTCGAAGCGAAGATGCATGTGGCCATGCGGCGCGTCGTCATCGCCATAGACCTGCATGGCCCGCACCTTGGTCACGCCTTTGGTGTCTGATGGCACCAGGATCATCGAATGGCGGCGGTGCTGCGGCTCGTCATCGCCCCCGGTCCTGACCATGACGATGTAGATGGCGCAGCGCGGATCGCCGGCGCCCGAAGCCCACCATTTCTCGCCATTGAGCACATAGTCGCCGCCGTGGCGTTCACAACGCATGGCAATGTTGGTGGCATCGGATGAAGCGACATCCGGCTCGGTCATCAGATAGGCCGAGCGGATATTGCCGTCGAGCAGCGGTTCCAGCCATGCTTTCTTGTGGTCGGCCGAGCCGTATCGCTCCAGCACCTCCATGTTGCCGGTGTCGGGCGCCGAGCAGTTGAAGGTCTCGGCGCCGAGATGCGCCTTGCCCATCTCTTCGGCCAGATAGGCGTATTCGACAGTGGAAAGGCCATAGCCGCGTTCCGAGCCGGTCAGCCAGAAATTCCACAGGCCGCGCTCTCTTGCGGTCTTCTTCAGCCCTTCGAGGATCTCGCTCTGACGCGCACTGTAGACCCAGCGGCTGCCTGCCTTGCCCACTTCGCTGAGGAATTCATGGTCGAGCGGCATGATCTCGTCGCGCACCATGGCCGCGACGCGCGCGTGGATTGGCTTCAGCCGCTCGGTCATGCCGAGATTCATCTCCGTCATCGGTCGCTAACCCTTCATACACGCCAGGCATTTTGTCAGTGGCAAGGATGACCGTACTTCGGATAGCCTTGTCAACGAACTGTTTGCCCGCATGCCGAGCGCGGAGAATTGTGATGAGCTATCTGGACGAACTGTTTTCGGTGGCCGGCAAGACCGCGCTGGTGACGGGTGCGGCGACCGGCATCGGCCGCATGGCGGCGACCGCGCTGGTCAGGGCCGGCGCCAGCGTGATGATCGCGTCGCGCAAGGGCGAGGATTGTATCAAGGTCGCCGAAGAGTTGAACCAGCTTGGTGCACCGGGCCGGGCCGACGGCTTCGTCGGCGACGTTTCCAGCGAAGCCGGCATCGCCGCACTCGTCGCCGAGGTCAAATCGCGCACCGAACGGCTGAACATTCTGGTCAACAACGCCGGCGTCTCCTGGGGCGCGCCGCTGGAAAGCTTCCCCTATTCGGCATGGGCCAAGGTGTTTGGCGTCAACGTCACCGCGGTCTTCCATCTGACGCGCGAATTGCTGCGGCTGCTCGATGCCGCCGCCAGCGACGCCGATCCGGCCAGGGTGATCAACCTCGGTTCGGTAATGGGCACGCAGCCGCTGGCCGACGACGCCTATTCCTACACCGCCTCGAAGGCTGCGGTTCATCATCTGACGCGCACACTGGCGCTCGAGTTCGCCGCCCGCCGCATCACCGTCAACGCCTTTGCCCCCGGCCCCTTCCAGAGCCGGATGACGGCATTTGCC
>NZ_RZRW01000733.1:0-2505 GCF_003998745.1 Mesorhizobium sp. M7A.F.Ca.US.014.04.1.1
GGCGGGAACAGATGCCTGGCGATTTCCTCGTCGTCGTAGCCGACCACGGAGATGTCCTGCGGAATGTGCAGGCCGGCTTCCTTCAGCGCTTCGTAGCAGCCGATCGCGGTGCGGTCGTTCTGGCAGAAGATGGCGGTGGGCTTATCCCTGAGCGCCAGCAGCTTGACGGTGGCGGCATAGCCGGCGCTGGCCGACCAGTCGCCCTCGACCACCAGCTCGGGATCGAACGGGATGTCGGCCGTGGCGAGCGCGCGGCGGTAGCCCTTCAGCCGGTCCTGTGCCGCCTGCATCCACGGCTCGCCGGTGATGGTGGCGATGCGGCGGTGGCCGTGGCTGATCAAATGGCGGGTCGAGCTCTGGCCGCCGGCGATCTCGCTCGGCACCACGGACGGGAAGGCGTAGTCCGCCGTGTAGCAGTTGAGCAGGATCACCGGGATGTCGAGGCCGTAGAGATAGTCGGGCGCTGTGATCTCGCGGGTGAAGATGGTCATGTAGATCAGCGCCGAAATGCCCCGCTTGGTCAGCGCTGAAATAGCGCGCGGCTCCATGACGGAATCGCCCAGCGTCTGCGCCACCAGAAGCACGTTGCCGGCATTCCACGAGGCCTGGCGCGCGCCCTCGATGGCGACCACGGCTTCGGGGCTGGTGGCGAGCTGGTCGACGGCAAAGCCGATCACCCCGTCCAGCCCTTCGAAGGCGGGCCCCTCGAAGGCAGGCAATGCCGGGTGAAGCGCCTCGAAAGCGGGCGCGGTGTAGCCAAGCGTCCGTGCGGCCTCGATCACCCGTTCGCGGGTCTGCTGCGACAGCTTGATCCCTGGCGAATTGTTGAGCACGAAGGACACGGTCGCCTGCGAGCAGCCGGCGGCCCTGGCGATATCGATCATGGTGACGCGGCCCTTGGCGCCCTTGGCCGGCGCCTTGCGCCGCCTCGCTGTGTCGCTGGCCCGATCCGTCGTCTCGCTCATGGCAAATCCCAGTCTGGCTGGCCGGTCAGGCCGGCAAGGTGGCGTGACGCCGTCGATTTATCGGAATAACGTCAAGCTCGTTTATAACTATTAGTATGCCGGAGGTCCATCCGCCACGCATCTCCATACAAGCGAAAGCTCAATTAACAAAAGGCCTGGGCGGCTGCCCAGCGGTGAGGGCGGCACGCCGGCGGGCACACCGCGAAACCGCTGGCATTGGCTCGGAACTAATACTGTTTACTAATACAAAAATGCGCTGTACCGTCAATCGTCGCATCCGGCCGGTCACGTCCGGGGCGACGGGAGAGTACGAAAAATGGCCCGGTGGCGAGCGGATCCTATCTCCGCAAGCCTTGTCTCGGATATGTGATATGTCAGACAAATCGGACTATTTACGAATGAAGGATGAGTCTCTAAGGTCGCTGTCGTGGCTGGAACGACGCCATTCTTTCGGTGCCGGGAACCCCTTTGAGGAGGAGGGCGTCCACGCTGCAAACGGCAAATCAGGTCAGTGCAAGATCGGCCGGTCCAACGACTGAGCCAAACGGGAGGTTGAACATGAAATCCTTGATACGCAATGCATCCGTAGCCGCGACCGCGCTGCTGCTTGGCCTGTCGGCCACGGCAATCGCGCGCGCCGACGACAAGCCGACGCTGGCCTTCGTGGTCAACGGCGCTTCCGATTTCTGGAAGGCCGCCGAAGCCGGCGTCAAGAAGGCGCAGGGCGAACTGCCCGACTATACGCTCGAGCTCAAATATCCCGAGCAGTCCTCGGTCGCCATCCAGCAGCGGCTGATGGACGATCTGGTGACCGCCGGCGTCAAGGGCATCATGGTCTCGGCCGTCGATCCCAAGACCTCGACCGATGGCCTCAACAAGATCGCTTCGGAAACGGCGCTGTTCACCACCGACTCGGACGCCCCGCAGACCAAGCGCGTCGCCTATATCGGCTCGTCCAACGTCGATGCCGGCAAGCAGGCGGCCGAAATCGCCAAGAAGGCGATGCCCAATGGCGGCAAATGCCTCGGCTTCGTCGGCCTGCTCGGCGCAGACAATGCCAAGGAGCGCATCCAAGGCATGAAGGACGGCCTGGCCGGCACCAAGATCGAGTTGATCGACGTGCGCGGCGACGACATCGACCAGGCGCGCGCCAAGAAGAATGTCGAGGACGCGCTGGTCGCCAGCCCCGACGTCACCTGCATGGTCGGCTTCTACTCCTACAACACGCCGCGCATCTATGAAGCGCTGCGCGACGCCGGCAAGCTCGGCTCGATCACCGTCGTCGGCTTCGATGACGATCCGATCACGCTCGGCGGCGTCAAGGAAGGCACCATTGCCGCCACCGTCGTGCAGCAGCCCTTCGAATGGGCCTATCAGGGCATGAAGCTGATGGCTGCCTATCTCAAGGGCGACAAGTCGGGCATCCCGGAAGGCAACCTCATCATCATCCCGACCAAGATCATCGGCAAGGATGACGTCGACGCCTACGCCGCCAATCTGAAGGCGATGGCCGGAAACTAAGACTTGAAGCAGTTCAGCC
>NZ_RZRW01000734.1:0-2503 GCF_003998745.1 Mesorhizobium sp. M7A.F.Ca.US.014.04.1.1
CGTGCCAAGCCCCATTCCGAGCGCCTGGACGCCGATCAGGTTAAGTTCGGGCGCGACCTGGCCAAACCACCAGCGCGCATCATATTCCCTAAACCCGGACGCCTTTATCAGCGCCGAGGTTTCAAACTCGAACGTGTTGGGCCGGGCTTCGTCAACGAAATTCAGCGACAAGACAGGACACTCCGAACGACACAAATGCGGTTGTCGAGGCGGTAGCTTACCGGAACCGTTCTTCCGGCCTATCTATCAGTTTGGTTGATCCCTTTCACGACATGGAAAGCCGGCGAGCATCGTTGTCGGGCTATTTCCGCGGTGCCCTGCAAGCCCTGATGCCCGCAAAGATCCGATAATACCGCTGAATGTCGTGATGCCGCGATCTGATCGACGACCGTGCCGCGTTCCAACGTAGGCTGGATTGCGACTCCCAGGACCACCCATAAGGAGCGTTTCCTGGCGTTAATAAACCTTGTAATATTTTGTGATCGCCGCCATTCGAGTTCTCCACAGTCGCGTCCCATTGACCATCTGCGGTTGCTAGAATCCCCCAGGGGAATGCCTTAAGCAGCCGTGAGCAAGAAGCAAGTCTTCTGCTCTGACGAACGCACAGCTTTAAGCACGGGCGCAAAAATGCCGCTGTTTTTTTTCGATATCCGGGACGGCAAATCCCATTCTCCCGATACAGAGGGCACCCACTACGTTGGTGCGCTCGAGGCCCGGGTAGACGCGGTTAAAATGCTGGTCGCCATGGCACAGGACGAAGTTCAGGGCGGGTTACAAAGCAACCTTTCGGTGACTGTTTCTGACGAAAGTCGTCGGCCCGTTATGGAAGCAAATATCGATTGCAGCATAAAAGTCTTTTGACAAATTCCCGATAGCCCTGGACCTAGTTGGCTCCGTCGGGATGCAGCAAGCTTTGTGCAGCTGTCCTGGCCGCACTTGACTTACGGCAGCGGCTTCTGATCACTTTTATACCCCGAGACCACGTAAGCGGAGAAGGCCGCACGATGCTGCTGCACCTCCTCGATACAGCCACGCAAGCTTCGAATGCACATTGCCGGCAGCCCTTCTACTCGTTCGCAAGCGACCGCCGCGGTACTGTCGCACGCTCGATCGCGACGACCGTCCCTTATTCGACTTCGCTGCCGATATTGCACAGGACGGGGGCCTGGCACATCGCCAGGAACCTTTGCCACCGCGAAGCCAATTCGGCGGAACTGGATTACAGGACGTTGACGGTGGCGTGGCCCGGCGCCGGAACGCTTCGTTCCAAGGCGGCTACGCCGCGCCGAGCACGGGCTCTCGTGGCGCAAACAACTGCAAGTGCGATGAAGAAGAGGATGCCTGGATCAGCGCTGCCACCCGACACCGACATTGCAATTATGCTTGCAAGGGCAGCATTCCTGACGCTCGTCACGATTGCATCTGTCTCTGCATCCACCCGTTCCCGAACCGCGCCCAGGCCTCTGGTCACGACATAGAGCAGGGCCACTATCATCAGCGATCCAAACAGACCCAACTGCGACAGGACAGCGATCGGCCAACTCGATGCCCTTGAACTGCCGAAACCAACGCCCAGTCCGCTCGTATCGAGAAACGACTGCAGGCTCTTTACATTCCAATAAGTGCGCTCATGGCCTGACCCGGAATCCGCTTTGTTAATGATGGTGCTGTTGATCAGTCTGACGAACGGGTCCAACGCCTCGGCTTTGTAAAGACTAATGCCCAGTACGGCGGTCCCGCCCACCACCATGAGAGCTATTATCAGTATCTCTTCGCGCGCAACTTTTCCCCTGATGACCGACTGTAGCATGGACAACGCAACGGGGATGCATAGCAGTGTCAGCCCGACGTAAGCCGTCGATGAAGTCGACAGAATGGACAAGAAGAGCAGGATTCCGGCCAGCCATTTCGCAAGCGGTGATTTGGTCTTTCTCCAGTAGCTGTAGCAGAATGCCAGGCAGGCGAGAGAAACGCTGGCGAACGAAGAGGCCTCCGAAAAAGGCCCGGTGATCCGCACAAAGCCTGCCTCGACCGCGTTCGATATAATCGCGTAGTTGGCGGTTCTGATCGGGGCCAGAAAGTCGCCCGCCCCCGCGGTCTTGCCAATGAAATCGATCAGCCCCATTCCCGCGTGCAGGCCGCACCACAAAAAGAAGCCGCGCCTGATTTGATCGATCCGGTTGGAGTGCAGCAGCAGGGCGCAAAGTGCTATCGCGGCGAGGCCACCAAGAATAAAGTAGCCCGTCTGCGAAATGTTGGCTGAAACGGGCGCCAATGAATCTTCTACGACTGTTCCACGGTTCTTGGACTGCACGAATACGGTCGTCTGTCCCGCAAAGAACCTCGGAAACAGCCATGATCCGATGATTGCGTAAAGCATAAGGCTTGTAAGGACCCAGATCGACCCGATGCTTCCGAACACGAATCCAAGATCAAACCAGATACGCCGTCTCGCGGCGACGGCCGTGACGAGCAGGCCCGCGAATAAGGTGTAGATCAAGGG
>NZ_RZRW01000735.1:0-2496 GCF_003998745.1 Mesorhizobium sp. M7A.F.Ca.US.014.04.1.1
ACCGCGACTGTGCTCATCTGTGCGACGCCAAGACCGGTCGGCGATTCTAGCGCAAAGGTCTGATATCCCGGCGCAAAGGTCTCAAGCCACGGTTCGCTCTTGCCACTCGCATCGCTTGGCAGCAATCTCGGATCAAAGAGCCGCTCATCGGGTGGATGTCGGCGTCCCGGGGTTTTGCCATGACACGCGATCAGATGCTCGCCCACCTTCGATCCGCCGACGCGGTCGCGCGCGAGGCGGCGGCACATGGGCATCATCCCTTTGGTTGCGTTCTGGTCGGGCCGGATGACCGCGTGCTGATGCGGCAGGGCAATCTCGACACGGTGCGCCATGCCGAGACGGAGCTCGCCCGCCGCGCCGCGGCTGCCTACGCGCCGGAGTTCCTGTGGCAATGCACGCTGGTCTCAACCTTCGAGCCGTGCGCGATGTGCGCCGGCACGATGTATTGGGCCAATATCGGGCGGCTGGTTTACGGGGTCGAGGAGACCGAACTCCTGGCGCTCACCGGGGATCACGCGGAGAATCCGACGATGAGCCTCTCTTCGCGCACCGTCCTCGGCTCCGGCCAGAGAAAGATCGAGGTCTTTGGCCCCTTCCCCGAAATCGCCGACGAGATGCTCGCACCGCACCGCGATTTCTGGAAGCGCTGACGGCTTCGTCCCGGCCGGTAAGGTCGATCAATGGCAGCAGTGACTGTCGGATCGCGGTGGGAGCCGCCGCCGCCGTTCAACAAAATCAAAGACTTGTAGAATCAACGATCCGAAGTCGGACGATCTTGTCATGCGTTGCCCGTGGCGAGATCCTTGAGAAGGGCGTGCAGGCCGTGAAAACTCGGACAGTCGCTGCTTTCTCAAAGACTCAAAGGCCCTAAGTGGCTGATATTTAATGCTAAAACAATGGTGAGCGCGATGGGATTCGAACCCATGACCTACTGATTAAAAGTCAGTTGCTCTACCGGCTGAGCTACGCGCTCCCGCGGGCGAAAGGCGGCCCTCGAAATTGCGCGGAACATAGGGAGAGTGCCTCGACCGGTCAACCGGAAAAAGAGGTCTCGCAAACACGGGCGGCTTCGCCCTGTCGCGGCACTTGTCCCACGCGCTGTCGGGGGGAGAACGGCCAAGGAACGCTGCCATTTATGCCTGACGGTGGCATCCAGTCTGGGGAACAATTGTATGCGCCGCTCGTTTTTCGGGCACAGGGACGTCCGCCAAACCATCGAGGAGAAGACCAATGAACAGAATCACAACGAGCCTGCTGGCGACCGCTCTCTCCGCCACATTCGTTGCGGCGGAGGCGGTGTCGGTTAATGCCCAACCGAACTATGTGCCGCAGTCCCAGGTCGCGGTGCCGGATGTACAGACAGTCCAGTACCGGGAGTGGCGCAAGGACCGCTACAATCGCAATTTTTCGCGTGACCGCAGTTTTTCGCGTGACCGCAATTTTTCCCGCAATCGCGGCATGTATTGGAACGGCCATCGGGGCTATCGTGAATATCGCCCCGGCTACCGTCGTCACGGCGATTATTGGTTCCCGCTTGCGGCCTTCGCTACCGGCGCGCTGATTACCGGGGCAATCATCAACAACGAAAACAACCGCGTCTATGAAGGCAATGCGCATGTGCGATGGTGCTACGACCACTACCGCAGCTACCGTGCTTCGGACAACACGTTCCAGCCGAATTACGGCCCCCGCAGGGAGTGCCGCTCGCCTTATTGATGTGGGTGAGTGGGAGTAATTGATAGTGCTGCATTGAAGGCCCATGCCAGAAGTGGCGCGGGCCTTTCTTTTCGGTCACCCCTGCCAACTGAGGCCTATGGCGTGCTCAGCGTCCGGCGCACAGCATCGCGCCAACCAGCAAGTTTGGCTGCGCGCGCAGAGCCATCCATGGCCGGCTGGAACCTCCGCTCCAGCGCCCAGCTCTTCGCGAATTTCTTGGCATCCGGCCACACGCCTGCCTTCGACCCGGCGAGCCACGCGGCACCCAGCGCCGTCGTCTCCAGGATGGTCGGACGGTCGACCGGCGCGTCGAGGATGTCGGCCAGCCTCTGCATGGTCCAGTCCGACGCAACCATGCCGCCGTCGACCCGCAGCACGGTCTTGGCCGAAGCTCCCTTCCAGTCCTTTCGCATGGCGTCGAGCAGGTCGCGCGTCTGGTAGGCGACGGATTCGAGTGCGGCGCGGGCGAATTCCGCCGGCCCGGAATTGCGCGTCAGCCCGAAAATGGCGCCGCGTGCCTCGGCGTCCCAATGCGGCGCGCCGAGCCCGACGAAGGCCGGCACCAGGTAGACGTTTTGCGTTGGATCAGCCTCGGCAGCCAGCTTGCCGCTTTGCTCGGCCTTGCCGATCACCTTGATGCCGTCGCGCAGCCATTGGACCGCGGCGCCGGCAATGAAGATCGAGCCCTCCAGCGCATAAGTGGTCTTGCCGTTCAGCCTGTAGGCAATAGTGGTCAAGAGCCGGTTCTTCGAACGCACAAGGTCGCTGCCGGTGTTGAGC
>NZ_RZRW01000736.1:0-2491 GCF_003998745.1 Mesorhizobium sp. M7A.F.Ca.US.014.04.1.1
GTCATAGGGGTTGACCGCGCCGTCCTTGACCAGCCACAGCCGGTCGGCGGTTGCCTCGAGCAGATGGCGATCATGCGAGATCAGGATGACGGCGCCAGGGAATTCGTTCAACGCATGGATCAGCGATTCGCGGCTGTCGATGTCGAGATGGTTGGTCGGTTCGTCGAGGATGAACAGGTTCGGCCCCTCGAAGGCCGACAGGCCCATCAGCAGCCGCGCCTTCTCGCCGCCCGAAAGATCCTTGGCGGCGGTGTTCATTTTCTCGGTCGTGAGGCCGAACTGGGCGACGCGGCCGCGCACCTTCGATTCCGGCGCCTCCGGCATCAACCGGCGGACATGCTCGTAGGCGTTTTCGTCCGGCCGCAGATCGTCGAGCTGATGCTGAGCGAAGATCGCCACCTTCAGCCCGGGCGCCACCGTCATGGTGCCGCTCTCCTGCTTCAACCGGCCGGACAGCAGTTTGGCGAAGGTCGACTTGCCGTTGCCGTTGGCGCCGAGCAGCGCGATGCGGTCGTCGGCGTCGATGCGCAGCGTCATCTTCTTAAGGATCGGCTGCTCCTCGGTGTAGCCGACATTGACGTTGTTCAGCGCCACGATCGGCGAGGCCACCGTCTTCACCGGCTCGGGGAAGGAGAACGGCCGCACCGAGTCGTTCACCAGGGCCGCGATCGGCTTCATCTTTTCCAGTGCCTTGATGCGCGACTGTGCCTGTCTCGCCTTGGAGGCCTTGGCGCGGAACCGTTCGACGAAGGATTCCATGTGCTTACGCGCGGCTTCCTGCTTGACGCGGCCCTTCTCCTGCAATTCCTTCTGTTCGGTGTATTGACGCTCGAACTGGTCGTAGCCGCCGCGCCAGAAGGTCAGCTTCTTCTGGTCGAGGTGAACGATCGAGTTGACGGCGCGGTTGAGCAGGTCGCGGTCGTGCGAGATCAAAAGCACGGTGTGCGGATATTTCGACACGTAGTTTTCCAACCACAGCGTGCCTTCAAGATCGAGATAGTTGGTCGGCTCGTCGAGCAGCAGCAGATCGGGCTCGGCAAACAGCACCGCGGCGAGCGCCACGCGCATGCGCCAGCCGCCGGAAAAGGAGGAGGCCGGACGCCGTTGCGCAGCGTCATCGAAGCCGAGGCCGGCGAGAATGGTGGCGGCGCGGGATTCGGCTGAGTGCGCGTCGATGTCGGCCAGCCGCATATGGATGTCGGCGATGCGGTGCGGATCGGTCGCCGTCTTTTCCTCTTCGAGCAACGCCGTGCGTTCGAGATCGGCCTTGAGCACGATCTCGATCAGCGCATCCTCGGTGCCTGGCGCTTCCTGCGCCACCTGGCCGATGCGGGTGCTCTTCGGCAGGCTGATCGAGCCTGTCTCGGACGGGAAATCGCCGGTAATGGCCTTGAACAGCGTCGTCTTGCCGGTACCGTTGCGGCCGACGAGGCCGGCTTTGGTGCCGGCTGGCAAGGTCAGCGAGGCATGGTCGAGAAGCAGGCGTCCGGCCATGCGGAGCGATAGGTCGTTGATGATCAGCATGGCCGCGCTTTTGCACCGGACATCAACGCTTCGCAAGGCCTTGCGGGCCAGTTGGCCGCACAAGGCCTCGAAACGACGCCCGCGAGGGCGCCGTCAAAGCAGCCGAACGGTGGCTTGCCTGCTCTCAGGCAGTCGCCTTGCGCTTCGTTGCCTTGGCGACAGCGGCCGGCGCTGCTGCCGGCTTGCGGCCAAGTCCCGTCGACTTTGCCAGCGCCGATCGCGTCGCCGAGTAGTTCGGCGCAACCATCGGATAGTCCGGCGGCAAGCCCCATTTGGCCCGATAGTCGTCCGGGCTTAGGCCGTAGTCGGTCCGCAGATGCCGCTTGAGCGACTTGAACTTCTTTCCGTCCTCAAGGCAGATGATGTAGTCGGGAAACACCGACTTCTTCGGATTGACTGCCGGAACCAGGTTTGGAGTTTCCGCGACAACTGCACCAGCGAGCTTGCGAACCGAAGCACTGACGCTGGCAATCAACTCAGGCAGGCCGGAAGCCGGAAGGGGATTGTTGCCTACATAGGCCGAGACAATATCGGCCGTCAGCTCGATAACGGTCTTATCATCGATATTTGACAATTCTTTCACCTTATTTGCGACAAAATCCTCCACCCCAGCGAAGACTTGTGTCGATGTATCTCTTTAACCGCGTCCCCCAACGGACCGCCAAGTCTCATAAAAGAATGAAGAATCGGCCAAAATAGCATTCATGCGAAATCGACGCCGTGCAAATTAGAAAATCTAATACTTGGAACCAGCAGACTTAGCGGCAGGACTTTCGTCCAATATCTCCAGAATACGCTTCCAGCGGGCGCAGCGCGCCAAATCCTTTTGTTCTATCGCCTTTTCGGCCCTCATCGCGGCGTAAAGCGGTGCCTCGACGCCGAATTCGTCGATCAGCCAATGCGCTTCCTGAATGGCCAGACGCTCATTCTCGTCAAACATGGTTTTCGGCCTCCGAACGTTCCACAC
>NZ_RZRW01000737.1:0-2484 GCF_003998745.1 Mesorhizobium sp. M7A.F.Ca.US.014.04.1.1
GTGGCGCGGGCGGAAACTCGCCTTTCGGCGCATGCCTGACGCCGCCGCCGAAAAGCATGTCGAAGAGCCCCTGCGCGCCTGCCTGGGGTACACCGAAAGCCAGCGTCGCCGTGATTGCCATCAGCGGCATCACGGTTGCTTTGTTTCCGAGGAATTTCATGAATCACCCGCTCCGGCCGCAACCGGTTCCCGTTCCGCACGCTCGATCGTCCCGCTCACCGCATGGCGGATGTAAGGCGCGACTATACTGATTCATACCGATTTCGTTAAGCTTTCATAAATTTTGGAAAGCCTGTTGCAGAACGGTTTCACAAGATCGTGACGGCTGGAGCGGAGGGTGGTTCCGCCCCAGCCGGAAATCCCCGCGGGATCAGGCGTTGGCGCCGCCGTCGATGGCCAGGGCAGCGCCGGTGACGAAGCGGCCTTCCGGGCCTGCGAGCCAGGCGACCATGCCGGCAATGTCGTCGGCCTTGCCGAAGCGCGGCGTTGCCATCTTCCGGCGCTGATGCTCGGCATGCGGGCCGTCGGCCGGGTTCATGTCGGTGTCGGTCGAACCGGGGTGGACGACATTGGCGGTGATGCCGCGCGGGCCGAGGTCACGCGCCAGCGCCTTGGTCAGGCCGACCAGCGCCGCCTTGCTGGCTGAATAGGCCGTGAGGCTGCCGTCGGCCCGCTCGGCAAGGTTGCTGCCGATCGAGATGATGCTGCCGCCCTCACCCATATGGGCGGCCGCGGCCTTGGAAGCGATGAATGGGGCCCGGAGATTGACCTCCATGGTCTCGTCGAAATCGGCGAGCGACAGCGTGTCGATTGGGGCGGCGCGCCAGATGCCGGCGCTGTTGACCAGGATGTCGAGCCGGCCAAAGGCGGTTACGGCGTCGTCGACTGCCTTGTCTAGGGCGACCGCATCGCGGTTGTCGGCTTTGATCGCGATGGCGCGGCCGCCCTTGGCCTCGATCTCGGCGACGACAGCGCGGGCCTGTTCCTCGCCATGCACATAGGTCAGCGCGACGCTGGCGCCATCGGCCGCCAGCCTCCGCGCAATCGCTGCGCCGATGCCGCGACTGCCGCCGGTGACGAGCGCGGCCTTGCCGTTCAATCTGCTGGAAGACATCGAATTCTCCTTTTATGTAATGATCGATACATAAATATCTGTCAGCCTTGCCCGCTGGCGTCAACTGAATTATGTATCGATCAACACAGAAAGAGCGTCATGTCGGAACGAGGCCGTCCCCGCACCTTCGATCGAACCGCAGCCCTGCGTTGCGCGATGCAGGTGTTTTGGGCGCGTGGTTACGAAGGTGCATCGATGAGCGAACTGACCGCCGCCATGGGCATCAACTCGCCCAGCCTCTACGCTGCCTTCGGCAGCAAGGAGGCGCTGTTCCTGGAGGCGACGGATTTTTACTCGCACACCGAGGGTGCCGACATCTGGCTGGCATTGGACGAGGCTCCGACCGCGCGGCAGGCGATCGAACAATTCCTGTGCCTGACGGCGAAAGCCTATGCGCAGAGCGATCGCCCGCAGGGCTGCCTGATCACGCTGGGCGCACTGCATCAGGATTCGAGCCGCGGCGCCATCTGCGACGATCTGCGCCGCCGTCGTGCCGAAAACCACACCGCCCTGCAAAAACGTCTGGAGCGCGGTATTGCCGAAGGCGAATTGCCGGCGGATTTCGACGCGAGCGCTGCCGCGACCTTCTTCGCCACGGTCCAGCACGGCATGTCGATCCAGGCGCGAGACGGCGCCTTGCACGCTGCCCTGCTGGCGACGGTTGCCGGGGCCATGGCTGCCTGGCAGACGTTGGCCGGCGGCAACGCGGCGTGACAAACGCCGGCTGGTGTGCTCGAAATCCGCCAGCAAGGCCGGGAGGGACGAGAGCGTGAAAAAGGGTTATCGCGAGCTGCTGGACGAGGCGAATGCCGTGATCGAGGTGGTTTCGCCGGAGGAAGCGGCCGGGCTGCTCGACGATGAAGACACCATCTTCGTCGATCTGCGCGATCCACGCGAAGTGGAACGCGACGGCCGGATTCCGGGCGCCAAGCATGTCACGCGCGGCATGCTGGAATTCTGGATCGACCCCGAAAGCCCTTACCACAAGCCGTTCTTCGCCTCGGGAAAGAGCTTCGTGTTCTTCTGCGCCGGCGGCTGGCGCTCTGCCCTGGCCACAAAGACGGCGCAGGACATGGGGCTTTCGCCGGTCAAGCACATCCTCGGCGGCTACACCGCCTGGAAGGCCGCCGGACTGCCGGTCGAACCCGGCGAGCAGAAGAAATAATCTCGACCGCCGCTCAATGCAGCAGCAATGGCTCGCGATGCGTCACGAAGCCGACCGCGCGTTCGACCACGCCCTTGTCGGCAAGAATGCGGCGATGGCCAAGCCCGTCGGCCCAGTAGAGCCGCACATGGCCGCCGGCACCGGCATAGCGCCTTGCGTGATCGGCCGAGACTTCGCGGTCGTCCGGCGCGTGGATGACCAGGGT
>NZ_RZRW01000738.1:0-2482 GCF_003998745.1 Mesorhizobium sp. M7A.F.Ca.US.014.04.1.1
CGTGGCCGCCAGTATAGATGAAGGGGTCGGCGCCGGCGTTCTTCAGGCCGTTGAGGATGACATCGCAATAGGCGGCGTCGGGCTTGTCGCGCGTCGAGCCGAGGGCGGCGCTCGGCGTGCCGGCAATCAGCCGCAGGCGGTCTTCCGGAATGGCGGAAAGGTCGACATAATTGCCGTCACGGATGCCGCGCACGCCATGGATCGAGCCCAGCACCTTGGCACCGGGATGCCGCTTGCGGATCTCCAGCGTCGCCCCGACAACCGTCTGGTTGATGACGGCGGTTGGGCCGCCGCCCTGCGCGATGACAAACGTTCCAGCCATGCTTGATTTCTCCCGGCGCGATGGTTTTCAAGGCACCTTGGCCTGTCTTGTCGCATCGCGCAACGGGAGTTTCGAGCGGCGCCAACACGCCGCATAAGCGTCAGACGACGACGACCGGATTTTTCTTGGAGACGCGGCTGTAGAGGTCGATGATGTCCTGGTTGATCAGGCGCACGCAGCCCGACGACATCGCTTGCCCGATGCTCCACCATTCGGGCGAACCGTGGATGCGATAGCCGGTGTCCTTGCCGTCCTGGTAGATGTAGAGGGCACGCGCGCCGAGCGGATTGGTGAGGCCGCCGGGCTGTCCGGCCTGCCATTTCACCAGTTCAGGCTTGCGGGCGATCATCTCCGGCGGCGGCGTCCAGGTCGGCCATTCCCTGCCGTACTGGATGTTGGCGCGGCCGGACCAGCGGAAACCGTCCTTGCCGATGCCGACGCCATAACGGATGGCATCGCCGCCCGGCTGGACCAAATAGAGCATGCGCTCCTTGAGATGGACGACGATGGTGCCGGGCGCCTCGCCTGTCGTGTCGACGACGATCTGGCGGCGGAATTCCGGCTTGACCTTCAGATATGGCACTTCCGGAACGTTGAAGCCGCCGTCGGTCAGCCCGGCATACATGACCCCGGGACTGGTGACGTTCTTGTCGACGCTGATGCTTGGCCGGATCGGCCGCACGGAACCCGTGGTGACGTCGTCGAGCTCGAGCGCCGGCAGGCCGCCGCCCGAGGTCGAGCAACCGGCGGCGCTCAGCAGCGCAAGCGCCCCTGCCCCGGACAGGATGGCGCGGCGGGAAAGATGATGATCGGTTTCGATTGCGTCGCCATTTCGCGGCGGCGTCAGACCTTGCGGCAACTCACGCATATACCCAGACCCTACGCTGTCGGCGGGAAGCACGGTCCGGCCGGATAGCAGGCATTTTCCTCATTCATGGTTGATAAAGCGTGAAGACCTTGCACAGCCTGCATTTGCGCATGGCCTTGGCGATGTTCGACCTTCTTGCCTGAACTTGAACGAAGGCTGCTGCACAAAAAGACCTCGGTCGAGTCATATTCCCGGCGCCGGCGTCTCCTACTCCTCGAACCATCAGCGAGGGGCCTCCATGTGCAAGACCTTAAAAACCGACATCAAGCTTTTTGCCGCTGCCATTGTCGCGGCGGCAACCGTTCTCGGTGCCAATGTCAGCCTGGCCGATATAGTGAGCACGCTGAGCGGCGCGAACTGACACCGATCTGCCGCTGGCGCAGTTAGGGAAATCGCCTCTTTACATTCTCCCGGGCCTAAGGATTTATCCTCTTCTTTAAGCTCAAAGGAGACGAGCATGTCCTTCGAAAACTGGGCCGCCTTCGCTGCCGCATCGACGATCCTTCTCATCATTCCAGGTCCGACCATCCTGCTGGTCGTGTCCTATGCGCTGGGCCAGGGCTGGCGTACCGCTCTGCCGATGGCCGTCGGCGTGGCGTTGGGGGATTTCACTGCGATGACGTTGTCGATGCTGGGTATCGGCGCGCTGCTGGCGGCCTCGGCGACCGTCTTCACCATCCTGAAGCTGATCGGCGCCGGTTATCTGATCTATCTTGGCGTGAAACTGTTTCGCGCCGGCGGCGCGTTGAAGGCCGAACCGCGCACCGACGCGGTCTCCTCGGCCAAGATGATGGCGCACGCCTGGCTGGTCACCGCGCTCAACCCGAAAAGCATCACGTTCTTCGTTGCCTTCCTGCCGCAGTTCCTCGACCGGCACGCCGATTTCTGGACGCAGATGCTGATCTTCGAGACGACCTTCCTGGCGCTCGCCTTCGCCAATGCCTTCGGCT
The DNA here is from genome assembly GCF_003998745.1 of Mesorhizobium sp. M7A.F.Ca.US.014.04.1.1. Taxonomy (NCBI): domain Bacteria; kingdom Pseudomonadati; phylum Pseudomonadota; class Alphaproteobacteria; order Hyphomicrobiales; family Phyllobacteriaceae; genus Mesorhizobium; species Mesorhizobium sp. M7A.F.Ca.US.014.04.1.1. Next base: position 2,141 of record NZ_RZRW01000738.1, read on the forward strand.
ATGCGCTGATCGCGGCACGCGCACGCAACGTGGTGCGCAATCCCAAGGCGATCCGCATCTTCAACCGCACCGGCGGTACGCTGCTGGTCGGCGCCGGCATCGCCACGGTGGCGATGCGTTCCAGCAATTAAGCTGTCTTTTTGACCGGCCTTACCATTTGACGCTGAAGCCCAGATTGCCTTCGAGGATCCGACGCTTGTCGCCACCGAGATTGGTGGTGTAGTCGCCGGTGGCGAAGATGCTGACCTTGTCCGTCACCTTGGCAATCACGCCGCCGCCGAACTCGAACGAGGTCGATCTGCCCTCGGTCGAGATGTCGGTGGTGTCGAAATTGACATGGCT
>NZ_RZRW01000739.1:0-2468 GCF_003998745.1 Mesorhizobium sp. M7A.F.Ca.US.014.04.1.1
TAAGTTCCCGTCGAATTCTCGAATGCGGCGGAGACTGCTGCCAAGGCTGTGGACCGAACAGTCGTCATATGACGACTGTTCGTCGGTTTGTGGGTAAGCAATAGATTGCTGGCCGGCTTGTTGCCGGCTGGCCACATATTCTGTTGTGCTAATTATCGACCAAGGTGAAAATAGTGGCAGGCAGAGCTGACGCCACCCGTCAGAGCTCTGTCCGCACAATGCCTACGCACCTTTCAACAACACCACGAGCTGGCTCTGCCGGCGGCTTCCGGTTTGGCGAATATTCGCTCCAGAGAGACCGGGTGATCTGCGCCTCGACTTCGCGTGCGGCTCCGGCTCGCTGCTGCTGAACGTGCGCAAGCGCATGGGGCCGCACGGCATCGGCAGAATCTACGGGCAGGAAAAGAACATCACCACCTACAACCTCGCGCGCATGAACATGCTGTTGCATGGCGTGAAGGACACTGAATTCGAGATCTACCACGGCGATACGCTTTCCAATGACTGGGACATCCTGCGCGAATTGAATCCTGCAAAGAAGCCTTCCTTCGATGCCATTTGTGGCCAACCCGCCCTTCAGTTTGCGCTGGGATCCGACTGAGGCGATGGGCGACGATGTGCGGTTCAAGAACTATGGGCTGGCGCCCAAGTCGGCCGCGGACTTTGCCTTCCTGTTGCACGGTTTCCACTACCTGAAGGATGAAGGCGTAATGGCCATCATCCTCCCCCACGGGGTGCTGTTCAGAGGTGGGGCGGAAGAGCGCATTCGAACCAAGCTGCTGAAGGACGGTCACATCGACGCCGTCATCGGACTGCCCGCCAACCTGTTCTATTCGACGGGTATCCGGTCTGCATCCTTGTTCTGAAGAAGTGTAAGAAGCCCGACGATGTTCTCTTCATCAACGCAGCCGAGCACTTTTGAAGGACAAGCGTCAGAACAAATTAGGGGATGGCAAGAACGGGACAACGGACCATATCGGCAAGATCATCGAAACCTACAAGTTCCGTAAGGAGGAGGGCCGCTATTCCAAGCGCGTCAGCATCGATCGTATCGCCGACGAGGGTCACAACCTCAATATTTCCCGCTACATCAGAACGGCTGAGGATGAGCTCGAAATCGATCTAATAGCCGCCAATGAAGACTTGGTCGACATCGAGAAGCAGTTTCGCGCAGCGACAGCGAAGCACAACACATTCTTGCGCGAGCTTGGGCTTCCAACCTTGCCGCTTTCAAAAGGATGACGCCGGGCTCGAATCGACCATCAAGCAGCGCGCCGGTGCGCCTTGAGAGCTGCTGATTTCCCACGTCCGCTTTCGGTCTATATCGATGTTGGCTTGTACGGCGGTAATGAGGCGCATTGCTGCCGCTAGCTCACAGCTAGCTATCATCCGCTACGAGGATGGGGAAGCACAAGCAGTGCGCTGGAAATGGCGTCGGGCTCTGTTCACTTGCTATGCCTAGGAATGTGCATATATTGTGCGTAAGAGAGAGGTCGGAGATTTGTCATGACCCACGCACAGCTCGCACAATCGAAAGTGGTCTCAGGTTTTGTCGACAGCCTGCAGGAGCCGCGCACGCCTTATATCTCGCCGAAGCGCCTGTCGCAGGCGCTGGGCGTGAAGGTGGCCAACTTGGCGCAGTTGACCGGCGTCCACCGCAACACGCTCCGTAACCCGTCGTCGGAGCGACTGCAGGGTCGGATGCGCGAGATGGTGAAGGTGATTTCGGCCGCAACGGAACTCACCGGCGACGTCGACAAGGCGATCTACTGGTATCGCAATGAGCCGATCGCCGACTATGGCCATCGCACGGCGGCCGAACTCGTCGCGGGCGGCCAGGTCGAAGCAGTGCTGGCCTTCATCCGGGATCTCGAGAACGGGGCGCGCGGGTGAAGGTCCCCCGCGTCGGGCCGGACGAGATCTTCCATCGCTATCTGACACCCAAATGGGCCTGCCCACCAGTGGTGGGGGCGCGGCGATCGATGGCGGGCGCTTCAATCGGCCCGGCGTCGAAGCCGTTTACCTGGGGTCGGAACAAGAGCAGTGCGAAATCGTACGATAAGGTCGAACGGAGCAGGAACGTTATGCGGCACGGCGTAGCCCTGCCGGGAGGCGAAGCGACCTGAAGCCTTCCGGGAGATGTTGCTCGCTGTCCCAAGTGTAGATACCTGTCAGGTTGATGTGCTCCCAACTCAGCGGCGAGATATGCTTCAATAGCGTATCTGAGATGTTCCTTCCCGCTCGTTTGAGCTCTGTGACCGCGCGGTCGAGATAGACCGTGTTCCAGTGGACGATCGCGCTGACGACAAGATTGAGGCCCGATGCGCGGAATGCCTGACTTTCGAACGACCGGTCGCGGAGCTCGCCACGCTCATGAAAGAAGACTGCGCGTTTGAGTTTGTGCGCTGCCTCCCCCTTGTTGAGGCCGGCTCGGCATCGCCGGCGCAGTGTCGAGCTCGAGCACCATT
>NZ_RZRW01000074.1:0-15436 GCF_003998745.1 Mesorhizobium sp. M7A.F.Ca.US.014.04.1.1
TCTCGCCCGCTCCGGGCTCGGCTGGATCGGCGGCGCCGCACCCGGCTCGCTGCAGCGCCTGGTCGCCACCAGCGAGGTTCAGGCGTTCAGACCCCCGGTTTCCGTTTAGGCTCTTGGGCCGGCTTGTCAGCCAGCCGCACCGCTTCCCCACGGCCCATGGAACGCGCCTTTGTCGTCGATACGCTCGAAGCCGTGCGCGCCGAAGAAGTCGCGTTGCGCCTGGATCAGGTTCGAGGTGCCGCGGCCCTGGCGATAGCTGTCGAAATAGGCAAGTGCGGAAGACAGCGCCGGAACCGGCGAGCCGGCCTCCGAAGCCCTCGCCACGATGCGGCGCAGCGACGGATGCGCTTCCTGCATCAGCGAGATGAAGGCCGGCGCCATCAGAAGGTTGGTCGAGGCGCCGCCCTTGCTGAAGGCTTCCGCCATGGTGTCGAGCATCTGCGAGCGGATGATGCAGCCGGCGCGCCAGATCCTGGCGATGGTCGGCATCGGCAGGTTCCAGTTGAATTCCTTCGACGCGCCGCTCATCACCGCAAAACCTTGGGCGTAGGCGGCGATCTTGCCGGCGAACAGCGCCAGTTCCAGATCTTTCAGCAAGGCGTCCTTGTCACCGGAAATCTTCGTCACGCCGATGTTGCCATAGGCCTTTTCCGCCGCCAGCCGCTCGTCCTTGATCGACGACAGAACGCGCGCCGCCACCGCCGCCTCGATCGCGGTGGCCGGGATGCCGAGCTGCTGCGCCTCGATGACCGACCATTTGCCGGTGCCCTTCTGGCCGGCGCGGTCGAGGATGATGTCGACCACCGGTTTGCCGGTCTTCGGATCGTCGGCGGCCAGCACCTTGGCGGTGATCTCGATCAGGTAGGAGTTGAGCCGGCCCTTGTTCCAGTTGGCAAACACCGTGCCGATCTCTTTCGGGCCCATGCCCAGGCCGTCGCGCAGGATGCCGTAGATCTCCGCGATCATCTGCATGTCGGCATATTCGATGCCGTTGTGGATGGTCTTGACGAAATGTCCGGCGCCGTCGGTGCCGAGCCATGCCGCGCAGGGTTCGTCCTTGAATTTGGCGGAGATCGCCGTCAGCACCTTCTCGACGCGCTTCCATGAGTCCTCCGTGCCGCCGACCATGATCGACGGCCCGTGGCGTGCCCCCTCCTCGCCGCCGGACACGCCCATGCCGATGAAGGTGAGACCCGAACCGGAAAGCTCGGAGAAGCGCCGCATCGTGTCGCGGAAATTGGCGTTGCCGGCATCGATGACGATGTCGTTGGCCGACAGCACGCCACGCAGTGCCGCGATCTGTTCGTCGACCGGCTTGCCGGCCAGCACCATGATGATGATCGGGCGCGGCGGCCGGATCGCGGCGGCGAGCTCTTCAAGGCTGTAGCAGGGCACGACCATGTCCCTGAGTGCGCCGGCATTCTCGACAAAGGCATCGGTGCGCGCCCTGGTGCGGTTGAAGACAGCGATGCGGTGCCCGTGCTCGGCGATGTTGAGCGCCAGGTTGGAGCCCATCGTGCCAAGGCCGATCAGGCCGATTTCGGCTTTTTCCATCGTTTCTTCCCTGCTCTCGGATCGTTTGTTGAGACCGCGATTTTGCGGGCGATGATTGACGGGCCTTGACGCCTGCGTCAACCGCCTCGCCGAATTGTGTTGCCCGGATTGTCGGTCGTGCCCGTGTAGAGGTACCTGGCAGTCCCGCCTACGGCCTGATGTCGACGGGCGCCTCGATCTTCACCATCTGAAAATCCGAGACCAGTATGTCGATGCGCACCGTCCACCGGCCGGGCAGCGGAATGACGAGGTTGTCGACGCGCCAGCTGCCGTCGCCGGGCTTGGTTGCCGCGCGCTTCAAGGGCTCGATGCCGGAATCGGGCTTTGACAGCACAAGCGTTACCTCCTTGGCGTCGAGCGGGCCGAAATCGCCGCTCATGATGACCATCGAGGCAACGACCGGGCCGGCATGGCCTGGAGTGATGTTGAGATCGGCCATCGCTTGCAGCGCGTGGATATGGACCGACACCGGTTGCGCTGCCGCGATCGCCAGGGCTCGTGGCGGCGGTGTGAAGCGCCAGCCCGCGGCAACGCCGAAAATCGCCAACACGATCAACATCTCGACGCCGATCGAGCGGACCAGCCTGCGTTGAACTTCCGTCGATCCCGCCTCGGCCGATGCCGTGAGTTTCCAGCGGTTGACGGCAGCGAGCGTGAACAGAAAGACCAGCAGCCCGAGCTTGATCAGCAGCAGCCTTCCATAGGCGGTGTCGACCAATGCCGCGGGCGTTTGCACCTGGATGACGGCAAGCACGGTGCCGGCAGCGGCAAGCACGGCCACCACGGGCAGGATCGCCCAAGAAAATCGCCGCAGGAATGGCGTGGCCTCCGCCGATTGCCCCTTGAGCGCCAGCCCGAGTGGGACCAATGCGCCGACCCACGACGCGATGCAGACGCCATGCAGGAACACCATCGGCCGCGTCAGCCATTGCGGTTCGGCGGCACTGGCATGGCCGCTGGCGGCAAGGGCAATCCCCACCCCGGCCAGGCCGGCCAGCGCCAATGGCTTGGCGGTGGCACGGGGACCGGCCAGCGACAGCAGGCCAAGCCCCAGCGCGATCAGCGCGACCAGCACCGTCCAGCCGAAGCTGGTGCCGAGCCCGGTCCGCCAGATGACCGATTGTGCCAGATGGGAGAGCGGCGCCCCGAGTGCATCAAGCCCCTGCAATCCGAGCGACAGGGACGACGCGACCAGCCCGCTCAGGATTGCAGCTGCAACGAAGCGTTGCCCGGCACGGGCACTTCCGGCCAACCAGGCAAGCGCGAAGGCGCCGCCAACGCCGAGGAAGAGGCCGACGTAGAGAAAGATTTTGCCCGCCCAGATAGCCGACCGCAACGGCCAGTCGACGGTTTCGGATACGGCCGGCGGTTCGCTGGGCGCTCCGATGGAAAACAGCAGCGATCCGCCGACGGGATGACCGTCTGCGGAGATGACGCGCCAGCTCAAGACATGCGTGCCCGACTTGAGCGGCTGCGGATTGTCGATCTCGACGGTCTGGTCGCTGAGACGAAAGGCGGTCAGTGGAACCGGCTTGCCGTCGGGCTTCACCAGCGTCAGCACCAGAGGCGAGACCGGCTCGCTGAAGGTCAGCGAGAACTGCGCCGGTCCCTGTGCCAGCACCGCGCCGTCGGCCGGGTCGGTCTTGATCAGCGCGGCATGGGCAAAGGCCTGATCTGACACGGCAAGGCTGGCAAGAAACACGATCACAGCCAACAGGCCGACGGCAAGCCGGCCGGTGCGTTTGCCGGTCATGCAAGCCGTTTGCAGGAGGGAGGTCGTGCTCATGTCACCGCCACGAAAAAAGAGCGGCGCACTCGAAAGAGCGCGCCGCCTGGGAGATCATTTCTTCGGCAGCAGCTTGATGCCGGGTGCCGGGCTTTCCAGTGCGTCTTCATCCTGCCCTGCCGCTGGAATCTCGATCCAGCGATCGGCTGCACCGTCGCATTCCTGCACGACCGGGAAATAGAGTTTTTGGCCGACGGGGAGATCCGCCGTCAGCGTCGCGCGGAAAACGAACTCGTCATAGAATTCATCGGGCAGGTTGCCGCCGCTCCAGTCGACCTCCTTGACCCCATCGGTCACCGCCTGACCGTAGAGCTGGTAGGATTTCTCGTACTTGCCCTTCTTGGTCTGCAGCGTCCAGCCGGGCTTCGGCATCGGCTTGATCGCGATCACCCCTTCCGGAATCTGCACGCGCACGGCGGTCGTCGCCTTGCCGTCGCAGCCATGCGGCACGCGCAAAACGGCCTTGTAGGTCGAGCCGACCGCCGCCTCCTGGGTTTCGAACGTGATATGCGCGAAGGCGGCGCTGGTTCCGAGCGCGAGAAGTGCGCCGGCCGACAAAAGATATTTGTTCATGATGGTCCCTCGGATTTTCAAGATTTGTCGAGCTGGCGCGGTCAATTGGCGTGATCGTCCACGGCGCCGCCGCCCATGCCTTCGACGGCGAAATCGACGCTGACGGCGCCGGCCTTTTCGAAGGTCAGGGTGGCGGAGAACTTTTCGCCCTGTTTGGGTTGCCGCTTCAGGCCCATGAACATCAAATGATAGCCGCCAGGTGCAAGGGCTACCTTGCCGCCGGCCGGAATTTCCAGGCCGCCGGCAACCGGCCGCATGGTCATGACGCCGTCCTTGACGCCCATCTCATGCAGCTCGGCCTTTTCGGAGACATCGGAGGAAATCGACACCAGCCGATCCGGCGCACTGCCCTTGTTGGTGATGGTGAAATAACCGCCGGCCACTTTGGCGCCGGCCGGCGTGGCGCGCGACCAGGGGTGGCCGATCTCAAGATCGCCAACCTTGAACTCATGCGCGAGGACGGACTGGGCGCCTGTGAACAGCAGCGCAAGAGCCAGCACGGCAATGCCGACACGCTCTTCGATGCCGCGTAGAATGCTGCCCGGCTCAGGACGCGCGGCGTCAGGGAAAAAATAGGACATGGTTGCTCCATGAAGTGAAGGTCGCGCCGTTGCCGGTCGCGAGCAGTTAGATCTTTGGATGGGTACGCCCACGAAAGGTTCCGCCGGGCAAACAGGCTCAGGCCGTCAGCGGCGGCGCGCGCGGGTTCGACGGCGAGCGCTCACGCGCAAAGTCGAGATGGATGGCCGCCGGGAAGACAAAGGCGACCGTTTCAAAGGAAAGGCTGCCCGGCGCCAGACCGGCATTGGGCGGCGGCGCAAAGGCCGCCGAAACCATGCTGCAGCCGAGCACGCAGCATGCCGGCAGATGGGACGGCGGCTGGTTGCCGCCCGGAAGCTGGGTTGCGCCTTCATGGGTACAGATGACGTTGCCAAAAGCGTCGAGTTGCGATGCATTGGGACCGGCGCCGAAGGCGAATGCACCAAGCGTCGACTGGAGCAACAGCAGATAGGCCGCGACAAGCGCGACCGGCATGCTCCATCGTCTCCTCGATACGCCCAAAGCCCTGCCTCTTCGCAGCAACCAACCATATCTAGCACGGGGCCGGCGGGTGGAAAATCGCCAAATCGCCGCGGCGGCAACGCGGCAGGCCCAAGGCATGTCGCCCAGAAGTGTATAGCGGTTTTGGGACAACATGCATGAAACAGGGCTCCGAGCCGCGATGCGGCTCAGTGTTTTTGCAGCGACCGGCTCTCCGGGATCGAGGTCAGCAATGTCTGGCGCGCCGACTTCAAATGCTTGCGGCAAGCGGCGTCGACCTTGCCGAGATCGCGTGATTTCAGCGCTTCTATGTAGACCAGATGCTCACCGATCGCGACTTCGTTGCGCTCGCGTTCCTGCGCCTTGTTCCACTGGTAATGGTAGTGGAAGATCATGGCGATGACATCGTAGAAATCGACGATGAAGCGATTGCGCGATGCCCGGTGGATCAGCCGGTGGAAGCGCTCGTCGAGTTCGGAGAACTCGGTGAAGCGGGCGGCTATGTCGTTTGCCAGCTGGCGATGCTCGTCTTCCAGGCGGTCGAGATCGGTCCAGACTGCGCTGTCCTGCGGTAAAGCGGCAAAGGCGGCCGCCGAGCGCAGTTCGAACATCTCGCGGATTTCGGTCAGCTCCAGCGCGAAAGCGCGCGTAAAGCCCTTCAGCACCCAATGACTGTTGCGACGTTTCTCGATCAGGCCGAAGCGGGAGAAGCGGATCAGGAACTCGCGCACGCTGGTGGTGCCGACGCCGATCTCGCGCGCCAGTTCGAGTTCGTTGATCTGCATGCCGGCTTCGGCGCCGCCGGCGAGCAGCCGACGCATGAACGACCGTTCGATGATCTCGGCCAGCGTGTCTGTCTCTTCCTCGGGGAAGAAATCATCGGGAAGCGGTTCGCGCAGCACCGTCTTGGCGCGCTTGTTCCAGGCGATCAGCCCGGTCTCTTCCATGCGCGCGAGAATGGTGCGCACCGTGGTCCGGCTGACGCCAAGCAAGGTGCCCAGTTCCGGCTCCGAAGGCAGGCTGCGCGTTTCGTCGAGCAGCCGCAGGCAGCGGTTGTAGGCATCCTTGTAGACGTTGTTGCTCTTCGACATCCCTGACCCGTTGCACGCCGTCGCTTGCAGCGGACGGTTTGAAGCGCAATATGACGTTCGCATGGCTCTGAGAAGCGAAATTGCTTCCCGGAACAACCCGGAGACATGCGGAACTCCCCACGAAAAAACAATTGACGCAAAACTGTTTTTTCACGATAAAAGACAATATCTCTAAACAGGCGCGTGTCAATCCGCCCCGCGCAACCCAGGATCACCCAGGAAACCGCCCGTGAACGCCTCCAACTGCATTCTTCTGTCCCCCGCCGACAATGTCGCCGTCGCCAACGGCCGCATCGAGATCGGCACCGCGCTGCCGGGCGGTGCCGTCGCCAGTGCGCTGATCGAGCCCGGCCACAAGGTGGCGATCAAGCCGATCGCCGCCGGCGAGGCCGTGGTGAAATACGCCCAGGCGATCGGTCGCGCGACACAGGACATCGCAGCCGGCGAGCACGTGCATTCGCACAATCTGGTTTTCGAATCCGGCCGCTTGCCGGTCGTGCCGCCGAGCGAGGCCGAGCACGCGACGGAGGCCGACCGCGCCCGCACCTTCATGGGCTATCGCCGCGCCGATGGCCGCGCCGGCACGCGCAACTTCATCGGCATCGTCGCCAGCGTCAATTGCTCGGCCACCGTCTGCCATTCCATCGCCGATACCGCCAACCGCACGCTGTTGCCGAAATACCCCGGCATCGACGGCTTCGTGCCGATCGTGCACGGCCAGGGCTGCGGCATGAGCGGCACCGGCGACGGCATGATGGTGCTGCACCGCACGCTTGCCGGCTATGCCCGCCACCCGAATTTCGGCGGCGTGCTGATGGTCGGCCTCGGCTGCGAGGTCAACCAGCTCACCCTCTACGGCCAGAAGGGCGTCGCTGCCGGCAAGCGCCATTTCAACATCCAGGACGCCGGCGGGTCGCGCAAATCGGTGGAAAAAGCGATGGGCGTGCTGGCCGAGATCGCCGAGGAAGTCGGCCAGTTGAAGCGTGAGCCGATCCCGGTCAGCGAGATCGTCGTCGGCCTGCAATGCGGCGGCTCCGACGGCATGTCGGGTATCACGGCCAATCCGGCGCTGGGCGCGGCTGTCGACATCCTGGCCGGCGTTGGCGGTATCGGCATCCTCTCCGAGACCACGGAAATCTACGGCGCCGAGCATCTGCTTGCCTACCGCGCGGCAACGCCGGAGATCGCGCAGAAGCTCGACGGCTTCGTGAAGTGGTGGGAGGACCACGTCGCCAAGCATGGCGCCTCGATCGACAACAATCCCTCGCCCGGCAACAAGCGCGGCGGCCTCACCACCATCCTGGAGAAGTCCCTCGGTGCGGTCGCCAAGGGCGGCCAGACGCCGCTCAACGGCGTCTTCGGTTACGCCGAAAAAGTCACCGGCAGTGGCCTGGTGTTCATGGATACGCCTGGCTACGACCCGGTTTCGGCGACCGGCCAGGTGGCGGGCGGCGCCAACGTCATCGTCTTCACCACCGGCCGCGGCTCCTGCTTCGGCTGCCGTCCGACGCCGTCGATCAAGGTCGCCACCAACTCGACCATGTACCACCAGATGGAAGAGGACATGGACGTCAATTGCGGCGTCATCGCCTCGGGTGAAAAGACCATCGCCGGCATGGGCCGCGAGATCTTCGAACTGATCGTCGAAACGGCTTCCGGCCGCAAGACCAAGAGCGAGGACTTCGGCTACGGCGACAACGAGTTCGTGCCCTGGCATCTGGGCGCAACACTTTAGATTTTACTGATATAAAATAGACGGCGCGCCGGTCAGCGGCGGGCAACGGGGAGGTTTTGCATGGAAAAACGCCGTATCGGTCGGACAGCTCTGGAGGTCACCGAAGTCAGTTTCGGCGGCGCCGCACTTGGCGGCCTTTACCGCGCCTGTTCGCGCGAAGCGGCGATGGAGACGCTGCAGGGCGCCTGGGATGCCGACCTGCGCTATTTCGACACCGCACCCTTCTACGGTTTCGGACTGTCGGAGCGCCGCTTCGGCGACTTCCTGCGTTACAAGCCGCGCGATTCCTATGTGCTGTCGACCAAGGTCGGCCGGCTGTTTCGCCCGGTGCCGGACGATCAGGTTCCCGATCACTCCTATGTCGATCCGCTGCCCTTCGCGCTCGACTACGACTATTCCTATGACGGCATTATGCGGTCGGTCGAGTTCAGCTATGCGCGGCTTGGCCTAAACAGGATAGACATCCTGTTTGTCCACGACATCGGCGCCTACACCCATGGTATCGAGAAGACCAAGCTGCATTTTCGCGACCTGATGGATGGCGGCCTCAAGGCACTCGAAGAGCTGAAACGGACTGGCGTCATTTCTGCCTATGGGCTTGGCGTCAACGAGGTGCAGATCTGCCTGGACGTGATGCGCCGGGCGCCGCTCGACTGCATCCTGCTTGCCAGCCGCTATTCCCTGCTCGACCGCAGTGCCGAAGCGGAGTTGCTGCCGCTATGCCGGGCACAGCAGACCTCCTTGGTCATTGGCGGCGTGTTCAACTCCGGCATCCTGGCGACCGGCCCGGTGCAAGGCGCACATTTCGACTACCGCCCCGCCAGCCATGACGTGCTCGACCGCGTCGGCGCAATGGAAAGGATCGCCGCCGAGGGTGGCTATCCGCTCGCCGCCGCAGCGTTCCAATTCCCCTTGCATGAAGCTGCCGTCGCCACCGTACTGACCGGCACCGCCAAGCTGGCAAATCTGACGCGCAACCTCGAGCTGCTCGACATCGACGTACCGGAAACGGAATACGCCAAATATCGTCCCTACACGCTGGTGCAGGAGCTGGTGTGAAACTTCATGTTCCTTCGGCACATGGAGGAATGGATATTCCATATTGACGAATTGGTGGAATTAATATTCCATACGTTCCCAGAACGGAACGGAAGCGTGACGGCGCCAATGGGAGAACAGGGCGGGGGATCTGCCTCTGCCAGACCTCGCAACGACTGGTCAAACACCGCTTGCATCGATCTGTTCGATGCACTATCAAAACAGGGCAACTGTTTTTTATTGATAAAGTTCTGTTTGGGACCGCGCCTATCCGAACGGAGCTTCCGTATCGTTCACCGGGCGACTTAGGGAGGAAACCTCATGAAATTCGTGACCAGCATTCTCAACCGCCGCGCCGTCATGGCGCTGGCAGCAGCTTCAATGCTCGCCGGCGTCATGCATCCGGCGCCGGTTTCGGCGGCGGACGTCACCATTCCGATCATCGTCAAGGACACCACGTCCTTCTACTGGCAGATCGTTCTGGCCGGCGCCCGCAAGGCCGGCAAGGATCTCGGCGTCAACGTGCCGGAACTCGGCGCCCAGGCTGAAACCGACGTCAACGGCCAGGTCTCGATCCTCGAGAACGCCGTTGCCAGCAACCCGGCGGCCATCGTCATTGCGCCGACCGAGTTCAAGGCGCTCGGCAAGCCGATCGATGAAGCCGCTGCCAAGGTCAAGGTCATCGGCATCGACTCCGGTGCCGACTCCAAGGCCTTCACCTCGTTCCTGACCACCGACAACGTCCAGGGCGGCCGCGTCGCTGCCGACGGCCTCGCAGCTGCCATCGGCGCCGCCAACGGCGGCAAGATCGAGGGCGACGTTGCCCTGATCACCAACGCACCTGGCGCCGGCTCGCTCGAACAGCGCAAGCAGGGCTTCACCGAACAGCTGGCCGCCAAATATCCGGGCCTCAAGCTGGTTGCCGACAAATATGCCGACGGCCAGGCCACCACCGGCCTCAACATCGCCACCGACCTGATCACCGCCAACCCGAACCTCAAGGGCATCTTCGCTTCCAACCTGATCATGGCGCAGGGCGTCGGCCAGGCCGTCGCGGAAAACAACCTTGGCGGCAAGCTGGCGCTGGTCGGTTTCGACAGCGACGAGAAGCTGATCAAGTTCCTCAACGACGGCGTCATTTCCGCCCTCGTCGTCCAGGATCCGTACCGGATGGGCTATGACGGCATCAAGACCGCGCTCGCCGCCTCCAAGGGCGAGAAGGTCGAAGCCAATGTCGACACCGGCGCCAATCTGGTGACCAAGGACAACATGAAAGATCCCAAGATCGACGCGCTGCTCAATCCGAAGCTCTGAGCCGTCGCATCCGCAATCGTCTCCGGGGCACCTCGCCCCGGAGACACAAACTGCCGCACGAACGGCTTGGCAATCCGCACGCCTGAGCCAGGCTGTTTTCGAGGCATATCCCTGCCTCGCCGCGTGCCAATCGTGAGGCCAGCCTGGGAAGCCAATCCGGGAGGCCAATCTGGGAGGATTGTCATGATTTCGACGGCGCAGGAACTGCATCCCGCACCCGTTCTGGAACAGGGGCGGACTATCCTCGAATTGCGTGGCCTGGAGAAGCGCTATCCCGGCACCCACGCGCTGAAACCGGTCGATCTCGCCTTCAAGTCCGGTGAGATCCACGCCATCGTCGGCGAAAACGGCGCCGGCAAATCCACGCTCATCAAGCTTCTGACCGGCGTCATGCCGCGCACCTCCGGAGAGATTGTCTGGGAGGGCCAGGCGGCCGCCCTGGCGACGCCGCACGAGGCGATGGCGCTCGGCATCAATGCCGTGCACCAGGAAGTCGTGCTGTGCCGTCACCTGACGGTCGCCGCCAACATGTTCCTCGGCGAGGAGAATTCGCGCTTCGGCATCCTGCAGCAGCGCGCCATGGTCAGGCAGGCGCAGACGATCATCGACGACCTAGGCTTCGACCTGCCGGCGCATGTCACGCTCGGCGACCTGACCATCGGCCAGCAGCAGCTGATAGCCGCCGCCCGCGCCACCGTGCGCGGCACCAAATTCCTGATCTTCGACGAGCCGACCGCCTACCTCACCCGCAAGGAGGCCGACCAGCTCTTCACGCTGATCCGCCGTCTGAAGGGCGAAGGCGTGACGATCATCTACATCAGCCACCGCATGGAGGAAGTGTTCGAACTCGCCGACCGGGTATCCGTGCTGCGCGACGGCACGCTGGTCGGCACCCGCAACATCGCAGAGACCAACGATGCCGAACTGGTCAAGATGATGATCAACCGCTCGATCGAGCAGGTCTATCACAAGGAGCATTTCACGCCGGGCGCCGCCATCATCGAGGCGAAAAACCTGTCCGGCAAGGGCTTCGAAAATGTCTCGATGACGGTCCGCGCCGGCGAGATCGTCGGACTCTATGGGCTGATCGGCGCCGGACGCAGCGAGTTCGTCACCACGCTCTACGGCCGCCACCGCAAATCCGCCGGCCAGATCCTCTGGGAAGGCAAGGAGGTACAGGTCAATTCCGAACATGACGCGATCAAGCTCGGCATGGCGCTGGCGCCGGAGAGCCGCCGCGACCAGGGCCTCTGCCTCAACCTGCCGGTCGGCTTCAACCTCAACCTGCCGATCTACAAGCGCATCTCGAACAATCTGCTGATTTCGAGCACGCAGGAGAAGACGCAGGCCGATCGCCAGATCGCCGATCTGCGCATCAAGACACCGACACGTGGCGCGCTGGCATCCAGCCTGTCGGGCGGCAACCAGCAGAAGATCGTCATCGGCAAATGGCTGGCGCACGGCGCCAAGCTGTTCATCTTCGACGAACCGACCGTCGGCGTCGATGTCGGCACCAAGGCCGAGATCTACCGCCTGTTCGGCGCGCTTTTGTCAAAGGGCGCCGGCATCATCCTGATCTCGTCCTATCTGCCGGAAGTCTATGAACTCGCCGATACGCTGCATGTGTTCCGGCGCGGCAAACTGGTGGCGACGCACGGTTTTCACGCCGCCAGCCACGAGGATATTCTCACTCAGGCGCTCGCCGAGAAACAAGAAAAGTTGGGAGGACAGATATGAGCACCGAGGCGATCGCCGTCGAAAAACCGAAGCGCAACTATAATGTCCTGTTCGGGCTGACGCTATTGGCGCTGCTGGTTCTGCTCTGGATCCTCCTCTCCGTGACGACGACGAGCTTCGCCTCGGCCAACAACATAGCCAATCTCCTGCGCCAGGGCTCGATGATCGCCATCATGGCGGTCGGCCAGACCTTCGTCATCATCACCGGCGGCATCGATCTGTCGGTCGGCGCCGTGGTCGGCTTCGCCACCGTGGTCGTGGCCATGATGATCAATGCCGGCTTCCCCATCTGGCTCGCCATTCTGGTGACGCTGCTGGTCGGTGTCGCCATCGGCATGTTCCACGGCTTCGGTATCGTCAAGATGGGCCTGCCGCCCTTCATCATCACGCTGGCGACGTTGACCTCGCTGCGCGGCATCGGCCTTTTGATGACCAACGGCAATTCGATCAACATCAACAGCGACACCTTCACCGCCTTCTCGCGCAATTCCTTCATCGGCATCCCCAACCTGTTCTGGATGGTGATCCTGGTCGGCATTCCGGCCTATATCTTCCTGCACCACAGCCGCTGGGGCAGATACCTGTTTTCGGTCGGCTCCAACGCCGAGGCCTCGCGCCTGTCCGGCGTCAATGTCCAGCGCACCATCTACATGGCCTACACGCTGTCGGGCCTGTGCGCCGCCTTTGTCGGCGTGCTGCTGGCCGCCCGCATCGGCATCGGCAACCCGACGCAGGCCGAGGGCTGGGAACTGCAGGCGATCGCGTCGTCGGTCATCGGCGGCACCTCGCTGTTCGGCGCCGTCGGCTCGGTGCATGGGCCGCTGCTCGGCGCCTTCATCCTGGCCACCATCAACAACGGCGCCAACCTGCTCAACGTCAATTCGTTCTGGCAGCGCATCATCACCGGCGCGCTGATCATCATCATCGTCTACTTCGACGGCCTGCGCCGCCGCGGCAAGTAGCGACCCCGCAATCAACCGCCGGTCCGCCACACCAACGGGCCGGCGATTTCATGACTGGATTAGCGCATGAAAGCCGTCCTCTGCCGTTCGCCCGGCGATCTTGTCCTTGAAGACCGGCCCGCACCCGAGGCACCGCCTCCCGGCTGGGCGCTGGTGGCGGTCAGCCATGTCGGCATCTGCGGCACCGACTACCACATTTTCGAGGGCAAGCACCCGTTCCTCGCCTATCCCCGCATCATGGGTCATGAGGTCTCGGGTACCGTGATGGAGACCGGCGAAGGCGTCGAACTGGCCATTGGTGAGCCCGTCGTCGTCAACCCCTATCTTTCCTGCGGCAAGTGCATCGCCTGCCGGCACGGCAAGCCCAATTGCTGTGTCAGGATCGAGGTGCTTGGCGTGCATCGCGACGGCGCCATGTGCGAACGCATCCTGGTGCCGGCGCAAAATCTCTATCCGGCCAACGGCCTTTCGCTGGCCGACGCCGCTGCCGTCGAGTTCCTGGCCATCGGCGCGCATGCCGTGCGGCGCGCCCGCGCCGACCCCGGCGCCCACACGCTGGTCATCGGCGCCGGCCCGATCGGGCTCGGCACCGCCATCTTCGCCCGCATCGCCGGGCTCGACGTGACGCTGCTCGACATGAGCAGTGAAAGGCTCGCCTTCGCTGGAAACGAGCTTGGTTTCCAGACCCTAGACGGCTCGCGCGGCGCGGTGCCCGATCTGATCAGGGAAGCGACATCAGGCGAAGGCTTCGATGTGGTCTTCGACGCCACCGGCAACACCCAGTCGGTGCAGTCGGCCTTCGCCCATGTCGCGCATGGCGGAACGCTGGTGCTGGTCTCCGTCGTCAAGGACGACATCAGCTTTTCCGATCCGGAATTCCACAAGCGCGAGATGACGCTGATCGGCAGCCGCAACGCGCTGCGCGCCGACTTCGACCATGTCGCCGCCTCGATCCGCAACGGGGCCGTACCACTGGCCAAGCTCGTCACACACCGCACCACACTCGCCGCCACGCCGCGCGATCTGGCTCGTTGGGCGCATGAGAAATCCGGCCTGATCAAGGCTGTGATCGAGGTGGGGTTATAACATGGCAGGCGGCGAAGCCGGTCCTCAAATGCGCCGCCGCTGGCAAGTGAATGCGGCCGAGCTGGGCCGGGCACTCCCTACAGCGCCGACAGCTTCAGCTCCACCCGTTCGGCCGGAAAGCGCGACTCGGAAAACTGGATCGGCTGGCCGTCCGGCGTGACGTTGACGGCAACCGTGACCAGCACGATGGCGCCCGGCTGCAGGTCGAGGTCGGCAAGGTCCGCCGCATCGGCATGGCGCGCCGACAGCACGGTCGATTGCCTGAGATAGTCGTCTATGCCGAACCGCGCCAGCGATGCGGTGATCGAGCCTGTTTCCCCCATCGCGGCATCGATGCCGGCAAAGCGCCGGGCCTCGAACCAGCCGGCAGCGCGCGACACCGGCCGTCCGTCGGCTTCGCCGCGCGTTTCCAACCGGATCACATCGGCTCCCTTGGGAAGACCCAGTCCCTCGGCGACGCGCTGGCTGGCCGGCTCGACCGACGAGGCGAGCAGGACGATGTGCCGTTCCGTCGTTTGCCCTTGCAGCCCTGTCGAAAAACGTGTGCGCGCCCCGATCGGATAGGACAGCCGCTTGCGCGACAGTACGAAGGTGCCGCGCCCCTGCTCGGCCCGCAGCACGCCTTCCCTTACAAGGGCTGATATGGCGTTGCGCACCGTGTGACGGTTGACGCCATAGCGTTCTGCCAGCGCCACCTCCGGCGGCAGCGCTGCATTCTCCGTGAAATCGCCGATGGCGATCGCATGTAGGATCTTGTCGGCGATCTGCCGCCACAGCGAAACGCCACTGCGCCGCTCGATGCTGTCCGCTAACAGCCGCCCGACCATCATTGCCCCAACCTTCCAGCGCCCAGTCTTCTATCGCTGTCATCCACCCGTCATGGACACGCGTTAGATAATAGATATAATTTGTATAGTTGTCTACATCAATAGACAAATTAACAAAGAGGAATGCTGCTGATGCGAGGACAGGAAGCCCGCGACCAGGCCGAGCGCAAAGCCGCCATGGCAACCCTTACGCAATCCAGCGGCGATGACATCGTACGGCTCTGGAATGAGGCCGGACTGCCTTCGGACGCCGAGCTGTTGCGCGGCCCCGAAACCGGCCTTGTCACCCTGCGCGGCCGCATCGGCGGCGGCGGCGCCCCTTTCAATGTCGGCGAGGCGACCGTCACCCGCGCCACGGTCAGGCTACCCACCGGACAGGTCGGCCATTGCTATGCGCTTGGCCGCGACAAGCAGAAGGCGAAGCTGGCGGCTATCGCCGACGCCCTATGGCAGGACCCTGCCCGCCGCAATGAGGTCGAGACCGGACTGATAGCGCCTCTGCGGTCGGCTCTGACCTTGGCGCACGAAAAACGCCGCGCCGAGACGGCGGCAACGAAGGTCGATTTCTTCACCATGGTTCGCGGAGAAGACTGATGGACATTGCAGCGCAATCGATCGAGGGCGGGTTCGCCGATCCGGTCTTCAACGCCCAGACCGTGTTCCGCGCCGTGATGGACGCAATGGCTCGGCCG
>NZ_RZRW01000740.1:0-2460 GCF_003998745.1 Mesorhizobium sp. M7A.F.Ca.US.014.04.1.1
TGGTTGCTGTGGACATCGGTCGGCATCATGGCCGTGATCATCGCAACGTCGATCGGCCAGGTTCTGCTCAACCGCTGGAACCAGCCTTTCTACGATGCGCTTGCCCGCCGCAACATGGCGGCCTTTTTGCACCAGCTCCTCGTCTTCGCGGCCATAGCCGGGGGACTTCTGGTGCTCAATATCGGCCAGACCTGGCTCAACCAGATGATCAGGCTCAAGCTGCGCGAGGCGCTGACGCTGGATCTGATCGATCAATGGATGCGGCCGGCGCGCGCCTTCCGTCTGGCCAATGCCGGCGCCATCGGCGTCAATCCCGACCAGCGCATGCAGCAGGACGCCGCGCATCTGTCCGATCTGTCAACCGATCTCGGCGTCGGCCTGCTGCAGTCGTGCATCCTGCTCGTGTCCTTCGTCGGCGTGCTGTGGGAGCTGTCCTCGGGCTTCGTGTTCCACATCGGCGGGACCTCGCTGGCCATACCGGGCTACATGGTCTGGGCCGCCATCCTTTACGCCGGCATCGCCTCCTGGCTGAGTTGGCTGGTCGGGCGGCCGCTCATCCGCCTGAACAGCGACCGCTATACACGCGAAGCCGAGCTGCGCTCCTCGATGGTGCGCGTCAACGAGAATGTCGATGCCATCGCGTTGTATCATGGCGAGGCCGACGCCAGGCGGCGGCTCGAACTCGATCTCGGCACGGTGCTGGGCGCCATGCGGCGCATCTACACCGCCCAGATCAACCTGTCCTGGGTGACCGACACCTATGGCTGGATCACCGTCGTGGCGCCCATACTGGTTGCTTCGCCTGTCTATTTCTCAGGTGATATCAGCTTTGGCGGGCTGATGATGGCGGTCGGCGCATTCAACCAGGTCCACTCCTCCTTGCGCTGGTTCATCAACAACATCGGCAGCATTGCCGATTGGCGCGCCACGCTGATGCGCGTGGCCGATTTCCGCATCGCGCTCGATGAAACCGATGCGTTGCACGACACCGAAAAGCGCATCGCCTTCGGCCAAAACGTCAGTGGCAGCCTGACTTTCGAGAAGCTCGAAGTGGCCTCGCCGGAGGGCTGCACCAGGCTCGCCGACCCGCATGTCGAAATCCGCCCCGGCGAGCGCGTCATGATCACCGGCGATCCCGGTGCGGGCAAGACGCTGTTCTTTCGTGCCATTGCCGGCCTGTGGCCATGGGGAAGCGGCCGGATCGGCCTGCCGGCGGGAGAAACCCCCATATTCGTGCCGCGCGTGCCTTATTTTCCGGTCGGCACATTGCGCGAAGTCCTCGATCACCCGAACGGCCCCGCGCCGGCGGACGATGCCGACATTTCGGCGGTGCTGGCCGAGGTCGGTCTGGGACGGCTATCCTCATCGCTCGACCGCGCCGGGCGTTGGGACCATGAGTTGGGCGATGACGAACAGCGCTCGCTGGCCTTCGCCAGGCTCGCGTTGCGGCAGCCGAAATGGGTGATCATCGACGAGGCGCTGGATGCATTCGACGGCCCATCGCTAAGACGCGTGCTGTCGATGCTCGAGAAGCGTTTGCCGGCGACAGCGATCCTCAACATCGGGCGCGGCCAGCACAACGACCACTTCTTCCCGCGCGCGTTGACGATCGTCAAGGATTCCGGTGCGCCAGCGCTGAAGCCCGCCCGCGTCAGAGCCGGCGCGATCGAACCGCCGCCAGTCGCCGCCCGCGGCAAGAAATGACCTGATATCCGGACGGGGAAGCAAAGCTTTATTTTGCCGTGATCGCGAGGGAAGCTCTTCGGGAGAACAACCTGGCGACGGCCATGCTTGATGCTCTGCGCCTGCTTGCCTGTCTTGCCTGCGCCCAGGCTGCCCCCGCCGCCTCGCCGCGGGATGCGCTCGCCGTCGACGTCGAGCTGGTGCTGGCAGTCGACATCTCGCTGTCGATGGACGAGAAGGAGTTCGCGCTGCAGCGCGCCGGTTATGTCGAGGCGCTGCGGCATCCCGACTTCATCAAGGCTGTCCGCGCCGGCGCCACGGGCCGCATAGCGCTGACCTATTTCGAGTGGGCCGGCACGGTGCGCGACGACGCGGTCATCGGCTGGCAGATCATCGATAGTGCCGAGAGCGCCAACAGCTTTGCCGACGAGGTCGCGGCGCGTCCGTTCCGCAGCTTTCGCGGCACTTCGATTTCCGGCGCGCTGGCCTTCGGTGCCGAGCTTTTCGACCGCACGTCTTTCCAGGGCGAACGTAGCGTCATCGACATTTCGGGCGACGGACCGAACAATATCGGACCGCCAGTCACCGCGACGCGTGATGCGGCGACTGCCAAAGGCATCGTCGTCAACGGCCTGCCGATCCTGATCAGCCCGTCGCCCACCTTCAGCCATCTCGACCAGTATTACGCGCAATGCGTGACCGGCGGGCCCGGTTCCTTCGTGCTGCCCATCTATGCCGCCGCGGAGTTTTCGACAGCCATCCGGCGCAAGCTGATCC
>NZ_RZRW01000741.1:0-2451 GCF_003998745.1 Mesorhizobium sp. M7A.F.Ca.US.014.04.1.1
CCCCCTCCTCCTTCACGGCCGTCTTCATGCACCCGCTCTCCGGCCTCGATCACATGACGGTGATGATCGCGGTCGGGCTGTGGGCGGCGCTCAAGGGCGGCAAGGCGGTTCTTGCCTGGCCGGCTGCCTTTGTCGGCGTCATGGTGGTCGGCGGCGCGCTGGGCATGCTGCATATGCCGCTGCCCTTCGTCGAACCGGGCATACTGGCATCGGTCGTGACACTCGGACTGCTGGTGGCGCTGGCGATCGATCTGCCGGTCTCGGCCGGCGTCGCCATCATCGGCCTGTTCGCACTTTTCCACGGCCACGCGCATGGCACCGAGGTGCCGGAGAATGCCGGCGGGCTTGAATACATGGCCGGCTTTGCCACCGCCACGCTGTTGCTGCATGCCACCGGCATCGCCACCGGTCTCGGTCTCGGCATCCGGTTTCGTGGCCTGGCCCGCGCTGCCGGTGCCGCCTGCGCGGCGATCGGCATCGGTCTCGCCTTCGGCATCGTGTGAGGGTGACCATGATCCCCGGTGAAATCATCACGGTGGGCGGCGACATCGAGCTCAACAAGGGCCTGCAGACCGTCACCCTGAAAGTCGCCAACAGCGGCGACCGGCCGATCCAGGTCGGCAGCCACTACCATTTCTTCGAGACCAATGAGGGGCTGAAATTCGACCGTGAGCGCGCCAGGGGCATGCGCCTCGACATTGCCGCGGGCACGGCCATGCGCTTCGAGCCGGGCCAGGAGCGCGACGTCACGCTGGTGCCGCTCGGCGGCAAGCGCGAGGTCTACGGATTTCAGCAGAAGGTGATGGGCAAGCTGTGAGATCTTCCGGCGCGCTCAGCTCAGTTCGATGGCTTGGCCGCGGCGTAGATGACGATCTTTCCGGGATTGTCGAATTCGACGGCGAGGACATCCTGCGCCTGCACGCGCCGCGATTCGATGGCGTTGAACAGCAGCGCGTTGGCCTCGATCTCCTTGCGCAGCTCCGTAATGTCGTCCTGATGCTGCTTGACCTTGGCCTCGATCTCCGGCGGCGGGCCGCCTTCGCTGCGCGCGGCATCGGTGAGGAACACGATGTCGACCTTGTCGAGCTTGGATGTCTTGCGCACCGTGCCGATGTTTTCACGCGTGCGGTCGATCGCCGTGTTGACGTTGCCGGCCTCAGTGTTGGCCTTGGCCTCTTCCTGCTTGACCTGCGAGCCGACGATGCGATTGACGGTCTCCGTGCTTTCCAGTCCTTGCGCCTTCAGTCCGGCAGCAGCACCAGCCGCCGCCAGGAACGTCATGGCGGCGACTGCCTGCATTCTGGTCGAGAAAGAAGTGATCGCCATCGCTCGCTCCTGAGAGAAATCGTTTCGGGGCGCGGGTTAGCGCGAAAAGAACAAAACGAATCCCGCCCGGCGAAGGTTCCTTTCCCGATGCGGCCGGCCGGCCGGATGCCGGCCCGCCATGCCGTGGCGTCAGCTCGCCTTCTTGGTGATCAGGGTCAGTGCGCCATTGGGTTCCATACTGGCTGCGACCACCTGCGCCGAGGTCATTCCCTTGGCCTCGAGCGCCGACTTGACCTTGGGTGTGGCGTCGATCGAGCTGCGCAGTTTCTTCAAGCCGTCATCGCCGCGCTGGGCGATCACCTGGTTGACCTGCGTCTGGGTGTCCTTTGGCAACTCGGTGATGTCGACGATGTTGACGCTCTGGATCGTCGGCACCGCGGGCTGAGCCTGGGGCGTGGCTGGAGCAGGCGTTGCCGGCGCCGGAGCGGGCTGTGGCGCGGGTTGCTCCTGGGCACTGGCGGCGCCCGCCAGCATCAGGCTGGCGGCGGCGGCAAGAACTATCGTTTTGCGCATGGATTTTCCTTTCCATCGATTGGCAAACGGTCGGTCTGGGGTGACGCCCTAACCTCAACCGCCAAATGGGATCAGAAGGTGTCGCCCAGCAGGTCATTGCGTGACCATAGGATGGCAGCAATGTGCAGCCGCGCTTCAATCCAACCGCATTTCGGCAAACCGCATTTCGGGAGCAATCGCTGATGGCCAGAATTACCCGCGCCGCCTACGCGCAGATGTACGGCCCGACGGTCGGCGACAGAGTACGGCTTGCCGACACCGAACTGTTCATCGAGGTCGAGAAGGATCTCACCATCCATGGCGAAGAGGTGAAATTCGGCGGCGGCAAGGTGATCCGCGACGGCATGGGCCAGAGCCAGGTTTCCAGGGCGCAAGGCGCCGTCGATACCGTGATCACCAACGCGCTGGTGATCGATGCCAGTGCAGGCATCTTCAAGGCCGATGTCGGGCTTCGCGACGGGCGCATCGCGGCCATCGGCAAGGCCGGCAATCCGGACACGCAGGATGGCGTCACCATCATCATCGGCCCCGGCACCGAGATCATCGCCGGCGAAGGCAAGATCCTGACATCAGGCGGCTTCGACGCGCATATCCACATCATCTGCCCGCAGC
>NZ_RZRW01000742.1:0-2448 GCF_003998745.1 Mesorhizobium sp. M7A.F.Ca.US.014.04.1.1
TTGGACGTAAATGCGGTTCGCGGAAACGCAGGTCTGGCCGGCATTGCGGAACTTCGCCTGGACCGCACCGTCAACAGCACCGTCAATGTCGGCATCATCGAAGATGATGAAAGGTGCATTGCCGCCGAGTTCAAGGCTGACCTTCTTGATCTGGTCAGAGCACTGACGCATCAGCAGCCGTCCGACCTCGGTCGAACCGGTGAAGCTGATCTTTCGAATCTTGGAATTGGTGCAGAGTTCACGGCCCACGCGATCACCTTCGGACGCATAGATCAGGTTGACCACGCCATCGGGAAAGCCGGCCTGATGGGCGAGGGCGAACATTGCGCCAGCCACGAGCGGCGTCTGTTCAGCGGGCTTGAGCACGATTGTGCAGCCCGCAGCCAAGGCCGGCGAGATTTTGCGCGCCACCATGGAGGCCGGGAAATTCCATGGCGTGATCGTGCCAACAACGCCGATGGGCTGCTTGATCACTAGCATTCGGCGGTCTGTCGAGGGTGCCGAGATCGTCTCGCCATAGACGCGATTGGCCTCCTCGGCATACCATTGCAGATACGCCGCCGCATGCGATACCTCTGAAATGGCTTCGGCAAGCGGCTTGCCCATTTCCGCAGTCAGAATCGCGGCGAGATCGCCTGCATGGTCGATGATCAGCTGATGCCATCGCCAAAGAACGTCGCTACGTTCTCGGGCCGTCAACGCGGCCCATCCCGACTGCGCAACATAGGCCTTGTCTACCGCAGCACGTGTCTCCTCCACGCCCATATCGGGAAGCTCTGCCAAAACTTCGCCGGTCGACGGATTGACGACCTCGAACGTCTTATTGCCAACTGGTCTGCCGAGTGCCGGCAGGCGGTCGATGGCTCCAAACAGGTGCGGGGATTTCAGACGGCGGATCATCGGCAGGCACAGGGGCAATACCGGATTCCTCCTCAACGCAGCGAACATCCAGGTCGACAGGCCGTCAGTGTGTATTCTGCACCAGTGGGTTCGTCGTAGGGCCTCGGCAAAGCAGCTGGTAGACCACGCTAGCCCGATGAAAAGACAGCAGTTTCGTTAGTTTGAGTGCCCGCGGTTCATCAATTGATGGATTAAGCAGTCGGATGTTTGCTTCATCCACCATGCCTGCTGGTGGCATGCGACTGAATTCTGCAAAAAGGCGGCATACATGCTGAGGAGCGCCATTTCGGCGAGAGGCCGCCGGACCGCCAATGCCGCGCAAGGTCGGCGAAAACGACTCCGCGCGTCTGCATGATCTGCTTGGCCCACGGGCCTCCACATTCGCTCTTCCCACGAGAAGCCCCGATGAAGAAGGAAGGTGAGATGAGTTTCTTTACTCATCCTTGCCGCCCAGCGGCGGGCCGACCACCAAAATGGCGGGCTCGGCCGAAAGCAGCTTTTTGGCCGCCGCCTTGACCTGTTTGAGCGTCACCCGACCGATGCTGCGGGCGCGACGCTGGTTGTAGTCGACGTCGGCCTTGTGAATCTGCAAATCCAGGAGCCGGTCTGCAATCGAGCGGGTCGAGCCCAGTTGGTCGATGGCATAGGCGCCGATCAGGTGCTTCTTCGACGCCTTGAGCTCGGCCCCGGTCGGTCCTTGCTGCGCCATCTGCTTTACCACATCTCGCACGATGCTCAGTGTTTGGGCAGCGCAGTCCGAGCGTGTCTCTGTCGTAACCAGAAGCGAGTCAAGGGTTAGTTCAGAGCTGACGTGATAGGCAAGGCCGCGTTTTTGACGTACCTCCTCGTAAAGGCGGGAAGTCAAGTATGAGCCGCCAAGGATGTCGTTCAGCAGCACGGCCGCGTAGAAATCCGGCGCGCTAGGCTTCACGCCAGGCCAGGCCAACGTCAGCGAAGTCTGCGGCAGGTCGTAGTTCTCCTCCACCAGTTGACCGAGTTTCGGCGCGACATCGTAGACGGGGACGAGGGTTTGTTGCTCAGGCAAATCACCAAACAGCTGGTCAAGCCTTTCCCTCAACGTGTTCGCGTCAATGTCACCCACCACGGCAATATGGAGCCCGTCGCGAGCGAAAATGGCCTGGTGGAAGGCGCGGAGGTCGGACGGCGTGATGCCGGGCAGGCTCTCTTTTGTGCCTTCTCCCAGCCTTGAACAAGGATGCGCGCCATAGATCGCGCGCAGCCATTTGCGCTGAGCGATGGCGTTAGGGTCGCGCTCGCTGCCGACGATGCGGGAGACAATCTCGGCGCGGACGCGATCGATCGGCCCCTGCTCGAAGCGCGGCGCGTTCAGCGCGAGCCGAAGCAGGCCGAACGCCGCGTCCTGCTTTTTGGAAAGCATGCACATCGATCCGTAGATGTCGTCGCTTTGCGCGTCCAAACTCATTTCGGCGCCGGCATGGTCGAGCTTCACCTGGAAGGCACCGCTGTCGTAATGGCCAGCGCCTTCGATGAACAGGCCGGCCATCAGTTTGGCCATCCCCTCCTTCC
>NZ_RZRW01000743.1:0-2413 GCF_003998745.1 Mesorhizobium sp. M7A.F.Ca.US.014.04.1.1
CTGTCAAGCGTATGTTATGATGCGTCTTCGGACAGCACCATTTCAAGGGAAGATGTTTCGCGGGACAACGGAGACAGGCCATGCGCCGCGCCTTTTTCGCATTCGCAGTCGTTCCATTCCTCTGCGTGTCGTCGGCATTGGCCGGCGATGCCGAGATCAAGGCAGGCCAGTCCGTCATCGACGGTCAGCTAAAGGCCCTCATCGCCAATGACGGCGCCACCGCCTACAGCTTCGCCGCCCCGAATGTGAAGCGGATCTTCCCGACCGTCGATGCCTTCATGAACATGGTGACCAACGGCTATCCGCCGGTGCGCAAGCCGCAGACTTATTCCTTCGGCAAGGTCGAGGAGACCGGTCCGGGTTCGATCGTCCAGCAGGTGCTGATCGTCGGCCCCGATGGCAAGGATTACGAGGCGGTCTATACGCTGCAGCAGCAGCCCGACGGCACGTTCCAGATCACCGGCTGCAGCCTGCGCGCCTCGAATTCGCTCAGCACTTGAGGCCTTACAGCAACGGGATATCGCCCCTCGCCCAGCCCTCGGTGATTTCGGCGCCGCGCGCCTCGAAGGTGCCAGCCTCGATCGCAGCGCGGATGTCCTGCATCAGTTTCTGGTAGTAGGACAGGTTGTTCCACGTCAAAAGCATGGCGCCGAGCGCTTCCTGCGAGCGCACCAGATGATGCAGATAGGCGCGTGAGTAGTCACGGGCGGCCGGGCAGTCGCTTTCCTCGTCGAGTGGGCGCGGATCGTCAGCATGGCGGGCGTTGCGCAGATTGACCTTGCCGCGCCTTGTATAGGCGAGGCCGTGGCGGCCGGCCCGTGTCGGCATCACGCAGTCGAACATGTCGATGCCGCGCGCCACCGACTTCAGGATATCGTCAGGCGTGCCGACGCCCATCAGATAGCGCGGTTTGTCCGCCGGCAGCTCCGGACAGGTGATGTCGAGCATCTCGAGCATCACCGCTTGCGGTTCGCCGACGGCCAGGCCGCCGACCGCATAGCCCTTCAACTCCATCGCGCTCAGCGCCTGCGCCGATCGCACCCGCAGCGCTGCGTTGTCGCCGCCTTGCACGATGCCGAACATCGCCTTGCCCGGCTGGTCGCCGAACGCCGTCTTGCAGCGCTCGGCCCAGCGCAGCGACAGCTCCATGGCGCGCTCGATCTCCTTCATTTCGGCCGGCAGCGCCGTGCATTCGTCGAGCTGCATCTGGATATCGGAATCGAGCAGCCCCTGAATCTCGATCGACCGCTCCGGCGACATCTCGTAGGCGGCGCCATCGATATGCGAGCGGAAGGTGACGCCCTTTTCGGTCAGCTTTCTCAGCTTCGACAGCGACATGACCTGGAAACCGCCACTGTCGGTCAGGATCGGATGCGGCCAGCGGGCGAATTCATGCAAGCCGCCGAGCCGCGCCACACGCTCGGCGCCTGGCCGCAGCATCAGATGGTAGGTGTTGCCAAGGATGATGTCGGCGCCGACGCCGCGCACCTGGTCCATATACATCGTCTTGACGGTACCGCCGGTGCCGACCGGCATGAAGGCTGGCGTGCGGATTTCGCCGCGCGGCATGTCGATCACGCCGCGCCGCGCCTTGCCGTCGATTGCCAGAACCTTGAAGCTGAACTGCTTAGCCATTGAATTCCTTGTCGTGGACCGGGGCGTCCGGCGCCTGCTTGTCGAGCGACTGGCGGTAGTGGATGCAGCCGCGCATGAATTTTGGCCAGGGCGGCACGGCGATCGATGGTTCGGTTTTTTCCGGCAGCAGGTCCCACAGATCGGGGTGATGCCAGCACAATTCATGGCCGGTGGAATCGCGGTGCTGGCGAATGCCGGCGCGCAGTTTTTTCACTTCCGCGATCAGCGCATCGCGGTCAAAGGCTTGCAGATCATCGTCCATCGCTCGTCTCCGCTCGGAAAAGCAGGCTTGCGTCGCCATAGGAATAGAATCTGTAACGGTTCTCGATCGCATGGGCATAGGCCGCGCGCATCGTGTCGAGGCCGCTGAAGGCCGAAACCAGCATGAACAGAGTCGAGCGCGGCAGATGGAAATTGGTCATCAGCATGTCGGCGGTGCGAAAACAGTAGCCGGGCGTGATGAAGATATCGGTCGGGCCGGACCACGCAGCCAGAGTACCGTCCTCACGCGCCGCACTCTCCAGCAGACGCAGCGAGGTCGTGCCGACAGCAACGATGCGACCGCCCCTTGCTCTTGCGGCATTCAGGGCGTCCGCAGTGGCTTCGCTGACCGACCCGGTCTCGGCATGCATCTTGTGGTCGGCGGTGTCGTCCGCCTTGACCGGCAGGAACGTACCGGCGCCGACATGCAAGGTGACGAAGCGGCGTTCGACGCCTTTGGCGTCAAGCGCTGCAAAAAGCTCCGGCGTGAAATGCAGGCCCGCTGTCGGAGCCGCGA
>NZ_RZRW01000744.1:0-2411 GCF_003998745.1 Mesorhizobium sp. M7A.F.Ca.US.014.04.1.1
GCCGACTGGCTGGTCGCGTTCCTGAGCAAGCGGCGATCGGACCCGGCAAAGCTCAACCTCTCCTTCGGCATCGATCCAGCGGCGATCTTCGCGGGAACCGGTCGGCTGCGCATGTCGATCGAGGCGCTGCAGGCCTCTATGCCACAGTCGCTGGCGCACTTCTTCGCGATGGGCGTTCCGGGCGTGCTGCTGGAAGCTGACGGGCGCGTGTTCCACAATGCCGGCGCCACGGAAGCGCAGGAACTTGGCATCATGCTGGCTTCGGCTGTCTCCTATCTCAGAATGTTCGAGACGGCGCGGCAGCCGCTTGTCTATGCCGCACCCCATATCGGTTTTGCGCTCAGCGTCGACCAGGACCAGTTGCTGTCGACGGCCAAGATGCGAGCACTGCGCAGGCTATGGGCGCGGGTGCAGGAGGCTTGTTCGATCCCGACATCCACCGCCAATATCCATGCCGAGACGTCGTTTCGCATGATGACGGCGATGGATCCGGAGACCAACATCCTGCGCACCACCATTGCATGCTTTGCCGCGGCGTGCGGCGGCGCCGATTCGATCTCCATCCTGCCGCACACGATCGCGCATGGTCTGCCGGCGGGTTTTGCCCGTCGTGTTGCCCGCAACACGCAGCTGATCATGGCCAATGAAAGCCATATCGATCATGTCACCGATCCCGCCTATGGTTCCGGCGCCGTCGAGGCGTTGACCGCGGAGTTGTGCGAGTTGGCGTGGACGGAATTGCAGACGATCGAAGCCGAGGGCGGTGTCCTGTCCAGCCTTCAGGACGGACGCATCCAGAAGCGCGTCCACGCAGCTGCGGAGCAGCGCAATGCAGCCTACCGCACAGGCCAACGGGCCATCATCGGCACCACGCTCTATCCATCGAAAGACGAACGTCCGGTCGAGACGCTGGCGGCGGAACGGCGGCCGGCCTTCACCGAAGGCGTTGCCGTCTGCGAGGCGCTGTTTCCAGTCCGCATCGACCAATCGATCGGAGCCGGCTCTTGATCCCGGACTTCGGCCAGATCGGCTGGGTCCCGCCACGCCGCGCTCCCGTCGAGGTCAAAGGCCAGCGGACCACGCCGGAAGGGCTCGTCGCCAAGCATCTGTACAATCAAAGCGACCTCAAGGGGTTGCCGCATCTCGACACCTATCCCGGCCTGCCGCCCTTCGTGCGCGGCCCCTACCCGACCATGTATGTCCAGCAGCCCTGGACCATCCGGCAATATGCCGGCTTCTCGACGGCCGAAGAATCCAATGCATTTTACCGACGCAACCTTGCCGCCGGCCAGAAGGGCCTGTCGGTCGCCTTCGATCTCGCCACGCATCGCGGCTATGACAGCGATCATCCGCGCGTTGCCGGCGATGTCGGCATGGCTGGCGTCGCCATCGATTCCATTCTCGACATGCGGCAGCTCTTCGACGGCATTCCGCTCGGCGAGATGACGGTATCGATGACGATGAACGGCGCGGTGCTGCCGATCATGGCGCTCTACATTGTCGCGGCGGAAGAACAGGGCGTTGCGCAGAAAGATCTCGCCGGCACCATTCAGAACGACATTCTGAAAGAGTTCATGGTCCGCAACACCTACATCTATCCGCCGAAACCCTCGATGCGGATCGTGTCGGACATCTTCTCGTACACATCGAAGAACATGCCGAAGTTCAATTCGATATCGATCTCCGGCTATCACATGCAGGAGGCCGGCGCGACGGCCGACCTTGAACTCGCCTATACGATCGCCGATGGCATCGAGTATGCCCGCGCCGGCGTCGCGGCGGGCCTCGACATTGACCGCTTTGCGCCGCGCCTGTCCTTCTTCTGGGCCATCGGCATGAATTTCTTCATGGAAGTCGCCAAGCTGCGGGCCGCGCGCCTGTTGTGGGCGACCCTGATGCAGAAGAATTTTTCGCCCAAGGACGAGCGCTCGTTGTCGCTGCGCACCCATTGCCAGACTTCTGGCTGGTCGCTGACGGCGCAGGATCCCTACAACAACATTGTCCGCACCATGATCGAGGCAATGGCTGCAACGCAGGGCCACACCCAATCGCTGCACACCAATTCCTTCGACGAGGCGATGGCGCTGCCGACCGACCATTCGGCGCGGATCGCCCGCAACACCCAGCTCATCCTGCAAAAGGAATCCGGCACCACGCGCATCATCGACCCGTGGGGCGGTTCGGCCTATCTTGAACGGCTGACGCATGATCTGGCGGCGCGCGCGCTTGCTCATATCGAGGAGGTCGAGGCGCTCGGCGGCATGGCGGCGGCGACCGAACAGGGCATTCCCAAGCTGCGCATCGAGGAAGCTGCCGCGCGCACGCAGGCGCGGATCGATTCCGGCGAGCAGATGCTGGTCGGCGTCAACGCCCATCGGCCCGAGACCGACATCGAGGTCGACGTGCTGAAG